>JBBSBD010000023.1:0-41062 GCA_038251675.1 Chitinophagales bacterium
AAAAACTTGCAAAACAGCAGTTTGAGAATGTATCTTTATATCACAATTGGAAAGCGGAAGTCGAATTTATTTGGTGGAAACTTTTCAAACGAAAGCATCGGGTTAGTAAGTAAATACGATCTTCAAGCAATTGAAAGGAGTATCAAAACAAACTTGATGCTTTTTCTATTTTACCCTATTTTCCCGCGATTAATTTATTTGTATAAAATCAGGTTTCCTTATTAATTGGGGATTGTATTTAAACCGCACATTGGTAGATATGTCTATTCCGAACCTTTCATTATAATAGTTCTTTCCTGGAAAATAATAGCCTTTAATTTCAAGTGTGCCAAAAATAAGGCTCTCACTTCTTGTTCTTATTCCACCGCCGATGGATGAATAAATGTCTGCATTGGCATGATAGGGAGAGAAAACGCTTGTGTTTAGAAATATGAAAGGCGCAAATTTAAAAGAGGCAAGTGACCATGGACTGAAAAATACAGATTCCGCCTTTACAGTACCTCGTAAAGTACCACCCACACGGCTATTGCCAAATTCGGGCAAACCAAATGGGCTGTGTAATAACAGAGGTTCGTTTAACACGGTGTTCACCTGCTGTGCCACATCTACGTTAAAGAAAAAACGCTGCTTCCATTTAGTGCCCAGGGAATGGAGGTGCTCAACATACGCAATCCCCGCAAGTAAGTTGATGTCTTGAATAGTCGTTCCCCTTACATTGGCTTCGGCACGTATCGTATAGCTTATATAATTATTTCGCTTATTAAAATAAGAACGTTCATAATTAAAACTTAAGAAAGGCCTGAGCACATTCTGCTTTTTTGTAAGCCCGGAAGTTATCGTGAGATTCAATCCTTCAGGAATATCTTCATTACGCCCGAATCCATAAATGTATTGGGTCTTGTAAAAATTCTGTCTGTAAAATGTCAACGACCCGAGTACGCCGGTAAGATTTGCAAATCGCCAATAGTATGAGGAAGCATACTTTTGCGGTATTCCCTGGAATTTTCGGTCAATAATCCGCAAGCCTATCAACTTTCTGAGTTCCTTGTCTTCTTTTTCTTTTGTATAGCCTTTTGAATTAATGTTATATCCGGCCCAAGCCTCAAAATTGTAATACCGGTACCGGTTATCAGTAAAATAAATGGAATCGCTGGTATACATATTCCTCGTGGAATGGTAGGATGTGTTTAGTTCGTAGGTCCATCTCATGAACCTGTTTGCGAGGGGTTTAGATAAATTCAGGTAGTATAAATTTTCCTCTTTAGGTCCATCAATAGCCGTATAAAAACTTTGATACCCCAGGGCACCGTTAATAAAACTGCCACTTATATTTCGAAGAATGTATCCCGCACCAAAACCAAAATTATTTTGTCTTCGATCATCGTAAAGGCCCTGTAGTACAAGGGCGTTACCCAGGCCTTCGAAATTATCTTCCCTTACTTCTATGTCAGATCTTTGCAGACCGAGAGACCCGATGGCGCCGCCAATTGAGAAAACATCTTTTGCCCTTACAATTACATCTACCGAGTCATTACTACCGGCAACGGGGAACATTTCGAAACTGGCATCCTGGATGTAAGGCAACTGGCGAAGAAATGTAATATTGTCTGAAAACAGGTAAGGTTTTACCGTATCATATTTTCTAAAAAAGAGATTGTTTTTTAGGATGCGCGGTCTAGTGGTGCGGTGCATATTATTTGCAAGCTTTGTCAATGCGGTAACTACTTTTTTTGAAGTATCATTTATAGAAATACCGAACGGTAGTTCGGCAATAAGAATGTTCCTTATGATGTAACCCTGGTATTTAAGAAATGGCAGATCATTTCTTGTAGGGTCATCCACGTTACCGGTGTCGCCGGCGTTCTTCATAAAAGGCTTCACAACTTTTACTAAAAAGCCGTTTTTATTCCTGATGTAATCGTCCAATGTTTTTTTAGGAATGGTATCAATTTGCCCAACTGCAATAAAATGGAGGAAACACAAATGTGATGCTGTCAAAAAAAGCAGTAAATATTTTTTGAAAGGTGTCATCAGGCTTTAAATATTCATTGGTAAAAATAAGGAAATAAGGCACAGGCATGCGATGTTGTAAAGCGTTATAACTTTTTTTGAAGGTGGATGTTTTACATACTGGAAATGTCACTCGTAAGCCTGTTTCGGCATTTGTCCCCTTGTGCAAAAGAATTGTCGTTAATTGTTGATATCTGCGGGTTTCAGGCAGCGAAGGTTAAATCAAACATTTGAGCTTTTCTTCATTTTGGATAAGTCTTTTTAGCAAAGTAACCTGGTTGCCAGCTCTCAGGAAATTGTGGTTTTCATACTTGGCTCCGTAGTAAACATCATCGTTGAGATGATCCGTGAGAAAACGGATTGCCTGCATATAGATCATGAACTTGCCTGAATATATAAAATGATCTTTCTCTTCGTTGGTCAATTCCTCCACCATCTCGCTCATGTATCCTTTGAAAATAGCTACAAAATAATCTTCCCTGATCTCGATTTTTGAGAAATCCTCTTCCTCTTCGCTTACAGGCGACAGGTAGGTTCGTATCATGTCTCCCACATCGCTTATGAAATATCCGGGCATTACCGTATCCAGGTCAATCACACACAATCCCTTATCATCTTCATCAAAAAGAACATTATTGATTTTAGTATCATGATGAGTAACCCTGAGCCTGAAATGCGGGTTGCTTAAAATGCTTTCGTATGTATCAGCAATATTTTTATTTTCAACAATAAATTCAATTAGTTCCTGCGATTGCTTAATCCTGTTTTTATTTCCCTTCTCTAACGACTGCAGAAACTGTTGATAGCGGAGTGACAGGTTATGAAAATCGGCTAAAGTAATTTGCAATTTCCCCACAGGGAAGTGTGACAAAAGCCTGGTAAATTTTCCAAATTCCTTCGCTGCCTCAAACGCCTGCTCCGGAGTTTTTGCAGCATTGATAGTATGCGATTTTTTTACAAAATGCGATAGCCTGAAATATCCTTTATCGGCAATAAAAACCGTTCCTTCGTTTTTATTTGTTTTTATGGGAACTATAAATAAATAGTCAGGATAATACTTCAGTAAATAATCCGAAAGCATGCCAAGGTTGGATGCTATTGCAAGCGGTTGTTTAAAAACATTATCATTTATTCTTTGCAAAATGAAATCATCATGAGAATTTTTTAAGCGCCATGTTTGATTGATGAGCCCAAAACTCAATTTCTCAATTTCAAATTCCTTTTCATGAAGATTGTATGATGAAAGTATTTCCTGGATCATTAATAAGGATTCGAATGTGGGTGATAGGGAACAAACATAAAGGAGTTAGGTGTATTGTCAAAGCGCAACCGATTGCCTGTTTTAATTTCACCGTTTTTTTGGGATGGACAAGAAAGGCGATACGATGAGAAATAGTGCCTGGTCATTATTTACTTCTTATGAATTACAAGCTGTCCCTCTACCAATATATTTTTATAGGAAGGCTTTTTTTCGGTCAGGCCTTCGGCAGGGTTCAAAAGATCGTATAAAATTTCAGTTGCTTTTTTTGCCTGCTCGTAAGGATATTGCTCAACGGATGCAAGCGGCGTAAACTCAAGGTAATTTGTAATAGGAAGATTGGCATAGCTCACGAAGCAAATGTCCTTGTTAATCTTCAGCTTTGCTTTTCTTGCATACTGAATGGCATCGAGCGCCACATAATCATTCATCGTTATTATTGCAGTAGGAGGGTACTTCAATTGGAGAAGTTCCTTCATCGCCTTATAGGTTCCTGCCTGTGTAAGATCTGTGGTTGCTACCAGGCCCAGGTCAATTTTTATTCGCTTTTTTTGTAGTACGTCCATATAGGCCACCGTTCTCTCCTGGCATGATTTCATTTCTTCTGGGCCGTTGATCACTCCTATTCGCCTGTGGCCTTTTGATATCAGAAATTCTATAGCCTGTTTGGTACCGTTATTAATATTGGAAGCAACTTTGTGAACGGTTTGGAGATCGGGCACCCTGTCAAAAAAAACAACAGGAATGTTATATTTCTCCAGCCTTGTAAAGTGCTCATAGTTTTTGGTATGCTTTGAAATAGAGACAATCAATCCATCAACCCGGTGATTTTTCATTGCCACCACTATTTGTTTTTCTTTATCTATATCATCGTGCGATTGCCCAATGAGCACACTATAGTTATGTTCATTAGAAACATCTTCAATTCCATTAATGGCCTGGGAAAAAAACTCCTCTTTAAGGTTTGGAAGAATTACGCCGATTGAATGCGTTTTTTGTTGTTTGAAAAATAATGCAGACTGGTTAGGTTCGTAGTTTAATTCTTTTGCTAATTGCTGAACCTGCATCTTAGTTCGGAGCCCAATACTTGGATGATCATGCAACGCCCTTGACACCGTTGATACAGAAAATTTTAAACGCTTTGCTATTTCTTTTAAAGTGGGAAGTTTATTATCCATGAGCAGTGTTGCAAATTACGACAAATGTAGAAAAATTGGACAATCGGTTGCGTTGCCATTTCAATCGGTTGTGTAAAAGCTTTTCTTTGCAGAATAGGCTGTGAGGAACTAAATTCAGAATAATTGTACCAACTTCGTAAATATCAAACGGTGAAAATTAATGTAACCCAGGAAATAATTTTAGTTTTTCTCATAAGCAACA
Organism: Chitinophagales bacterium; assembly: GCA_038251675.1. Taxonomy (GTDB): domain Bacteria; phylum Bacteroidota; class Bacteroidia; order Chitinophagales; family Chitinophagaceae; genus Ginsengibacter. The sequence goes on from JBBSBD010000023.1 coordinate 4,649, forward strand.
AACACAAGAGGGCGGGATTTTATCCTTAGCCCTTTTGTGTTTTTGCTAATTCCGTTGATGATTATGGTTAACAATTCCAGACTCAGAAATAATAACTTTATACTAATGCAACAAGATTTTTAATTTCATTTCATGCTAAAAAGATTTATTCTTCTTGTTCTTTTTGGGATCACTTTTTTTCAAACCAGTTTCTCACAGGTAAAATCAGAACACAATCTTGTATTTGATTCTTTACCCGGGAGATGGGACGAGGCCATACCATTGGGTAATGGCATGTTAGGTGCATTGATTTGGCAAAAGGAAAATACGCTTCGCTTCTCGCTGGACAGGGCCAATCTTTGGGAGGAAAGGCCTGCATTGGATCTGTCAAAATTTAATTTTAAATGGGTGCAACAGCAGGTCGCAAAAAATCAATACGATACGGTTCATAAGTTAGGCGATGATCCCTATGAAATATATCCTTACCCAACCAAACTTCCGGCAGGCGCTATAGAATTTGATATTTCGTCTTTTGGAAAAGTTATAAAATCTGAGCTAAATATTTCAAAAGCACTATGTCGTGTTGAATGGGAGAGCGGTGTGGAGTTACAAACCTATATTTCTGCCAATGCTGACTTTGGCATATTTAAATTCAAAAACATTTCTGAAAATATTATTGCAAATATCATAGCGCCGCCTTACCAAACAGGTAAGCAGGGAGAGACAGGTAATTCTGTTGAAGGGCAAGGCCTTGAAAGATTAGGGTATCAACAAGGGAAGGTTATAAGAGGGAATAATTTCCTTCAATATTATCAATCTATAAATAAAGAAGAAGGTTATGTAATTAGCGCTAACTGGGTTAAAAAAAATAACGAAGTTGAAGGTTGGTGGACTATCCTAAAAGTTTCCCCCAGTCATGCAAAAGCAAACAAAATAATAAATTCCGATACAAGTCTTGCCGCACACTGCGAATGGTGGAGAAATTATTGGAACCAATCTTCAGTCTCAATTCCTGATTTGCAAATTGAAAAGCAATATTACCTGGAGCTTTATAAATTGGGTTGCGTGGCACGGAAAGGCGCACCGGCTATCACCTTACAAGCTATATGGACCGCAGACAACGGAAACCTTCCTCCATGGAAAGGAGATTTTCATAATGATTTGAACACACAACTTTCTTACTGGCCTGCTTATACTTCTAACCATTTGGAAGAGGCAAAAACTTTTACGGATTGGTTATGGAAAATAAAAAAGGAAAATGAAAGGTATACGCGTCAATATTTTGGAGTGCCGGGTTTAAATGTGCCGGGTGTAACTACATTGTCAGGATATCCAATGGGCGGCTGGATCCAATATTCATTATCACCAACGATTGCTGCATGGCTGTCACAACATTTTTATTGGCAATGGAAATATTCAATGGATAAAAATTTCCTTGAAACCCGGGCTTATCCGTATTTACATGAAGTTGCTGTTTTCCTTGAAAATATTTCTTACCAGGAAAACGGTAAGAGAAAATTGCCATTGAGCTCCAGCCCTGAGTATAACGACAATAGAATAAGCGCATGGTTTACCAATACTACCAATTACGATTTGTCTTTAATGAAATATGCTTTTAATGCAGCAGCAGAAGTTGCAGAAGCAATGAATAAAAAAGAAGAGGCATTGCATTGGAAAAAAATTAATGCTGAATTGCCTCCATTAGATACAAATGAAACCGGCCTTACAGTTGCTCCCGGTTTTACACGTGAGGAGTCGCATCGTCATCATTCAAATCTTATGTCTATTTATCCGCTTGGATTATTAAATGCAGATAAAGAAAAAGATAAAATGATTATAGATTCCTCACTGCGCTGGATGGAAAAAACCGGAACCGGTGCATGGTGTGGTTATTCATTTAGCTGGGCCGCGTCTTTGTATGCAAGAGCAAAGGATGGCGACGCTGCTGCCAAAGAATTAAAAATATTTGCTTCCAATTTTTGTTCTCCGAACAGCTTCCATTTAAATGGTGATCAGAAGGGAGGGCAGTATTCTAAGTTTACCTACCGCCCATTCACACTCGAAGGAAACTTTGCTTTCGCACAAGGCCTTAATGAGATGTTGTTACAAAGTTATAGCGGCGTCATTGAAATATTTCCGGCTGTTCCGGCAGAATGGAAAGAGATTAGCTTTAATAATTTTTTGGCAGAAGGCGCTTTTGATGTAAGTGCGGAAAAAAAAGATGGCCAGGTGCAGCAGGTTAAAATAGTATCGAAAGCTGGCGGCTTGCTGCATTTAAAACTTCCTTTCAAGACATTTTATCTTCTTAATTCAAAAAAAGAATACAAGTTAGAAAATAGAGTGTTGCTGGTTCGTATGCATAAAGACGAAACAGTCATCATAAAAAATGGATTTGAATAAACACTTACTTACAGTGGGGAAAATTATCTTTTGATTTCATGCAAACGGTTGCCTGTTCATGTATTATACTAAACCTGTATTTTTAGTCGTGTACGTTAGATATCGAAATAGACACGCAGTAAATCATAAAGGGGCTTAAAAATATAATTGATGAAAACTTTGAACCGCACAACATACGCAGTAGTAATTATCGGTATCCTGTTTTTTATTTTTGGATTTGTAACGTGGCTCAACGGTACTTTAATTCCTTTTCTAAAACTCGCCTGCCAGTTAGAAAACGATACACAGGCATTTTTTGTAACGTTCAGTTTTTATATGGCGTATTTTTTTCTTGCCATTCCTTCATCTTATGTTCTCAAGAAAACCGGTTTCAAAAACGGTATGGCACTTGGGCTTTTTGTAATGGCGATTGGTTCCCTCATTTTTATTCCCGCTGCCAATGCAAGAAGTTTTGCACTTTTTCTTACAGGTTTGTTTGTTCAGGGTATGGGGCTTGCCTTGTTGCAAACCGCTTCTAATCCTTATATAAGTATTCTCGGTCCTATTGAAAGTGCTGCAAAGCGAATCAGCATTATGGGTATTTGTAATAAAACTGCCGGTATGATCAGCCCGTTAATTGTTGGCGCTTTGGTTCTAAAAAATGCAACTTCAATAGAGCTAAAAATTAATACCGCCTCTACCCAATCTGAAAAGGAAATATTGCTAAACGAGCTGGCACAAAGAGTTATCACACCATATATAATTATTGCGGTTATTCTTGTGATAATGGCGTTCATGATTAAAAGATCGTCATTACCTGAGATTGAATTGGAAGAAAAAGAAACTCCCGGAAATAAATTGGTAGCACAAAAAACAAGCTTAGTTCAGTTTCCGCATTTACTATTAGGAGTGTTATGCCTTTTCTTATATGTAGGCGTAGAAGTAATGGCTGGTGATGCAATTGGAACTTACGGAAAACACATGGGTATGCCTTTGGATCAAACGAAATATTTTACTTCTTTCACTTTATTTGCAATGCTCACGGGTTATGTGATTGGGATTTTTACAATACCTAAAATCATTTCCCAGCAGAAGGCTTTGGCAATTTCGGCTATATTGGGAATTGTTTTCAGCATAGGAGTTTTTGTTTCTGAAGGTTATATGTCCATTACTTTTATTGCTTTGCTCGGCCTTGCAAATGCCCTTATGTGGCCGGCTATTTTCCCCCTGGCAATTGATGGGCTCGGGAAATTTACCAAGATTGGATCGGCATTACTTATTATGGGAATTGCAGGCGGGGCCGTAATTCCATTGGTTTATACGGGTCTTAGAGATCATGCAGGCTTTTCGAACCCGCTATCTTTTTTAATTTGTATGCTTCCGGCTTATGTTTATATTTTGTTTTATGCTGTAAAAGGATACAGGGCGGGAAGGCCGGTTGCACTTTCGGTAGCCTAAGTTTTTTTAAGTATCCGGGAAATGGACTTCAGAAATATATCCGAATAAGGAATCACTGTTTTATCTTTAATAATAGTGCAAACGGTTGACTGTTCATTTATTCCCGTAAACTTTTATTTTTAGTCAAATCGCTGTTTAATATGATTAATAATGGAAAAGGATACTTAGATATTCGCCTCATTGTTATAAATCCTGCGGAAATAGTTACAAGGCGAAGACATTGAAAAAAATAGAAAAGTTGAAGATAAAGGCTTTTTTATTTTAGTAACGGATAGCCCGCAATACAAATGTTGATTATTAATTTAATATCAAATAAACCAACCAAAAAATTATGAACAGAAAAGAATTTATTAAATCCGGCAGCCTTGCTGCAGCCGCTGTGGCTTTTGTACCACCTGGAAAGCTTTTCGCAGGTACAGCAGATATAAAAGTAAAGATGGCCGTTATTGGTGTGGGTGCCCGTGGCCAGAATCATGTGGAGCTTCTTTTACGAAGGGATGATGTGGACCTTGTGGCTATCTGTGATATAGATGACCGTGCATTAAACAACACTAAAGAAATCATAAATAAGAGTGGGAAGAAAATGCCCCAGGTGTTTACCGGGGATAATTATGCATGGAAGAAAATGCTTGAAATAAAAGGAGGCCTGGATGGCGTGTTGATTGTGACTCCCTGGGAATGGCATAAACCTATGGTTATTGGTTCTTTGGAGTCAGGTCTTAAATATGTGGCTACTGAAGTAATATTGGGCATCACCTTGCAGGATCATTGGGATGTGGTGAAGGCAGCAGAAAAATACAATGCCAATGTGATGATGCTTGAAAATGTTTGCTATCGCAGGGATGTTATGGCAGTGTTGAATATGGTACGGCAGGGTTTATTTGGCGAACTTATCCACTTGCAGGGAGGATACCAGCATGATTTGCGTGGGATAAAATTTAATGATGGTGAACATGGAAAAGAGCATGGAGTTGAGTTTGGAGAGAAGGGTTACTCGGAAGCGCATTGGAGAACTGAACATTCCGTCCATCGTAACGGTGACCTGTACCCAACACATGGAGTTGGCCCTATTGGCCAGTTTATAAATATCAATCATGGTAATCGTTTTCTTTCACTGTGTTCCTTTTCTTCGAAGGCAAGAGGATTACATAACTATGTTGAAAAATGGGGAGGAAAAGATCATCCTAATGCAAAAGTCAGGTTTAAGCTGGGCGATGTAGTCACTACTTCTATCAACTGCGCAAATGGTGAAACAATTTTATTACAACACGATACCGATTTACCGCGACCATATTCGTTAGGTTTTCGGGTTCAAGGCACCGAAGGGTTATGGATGGATGTGAATAACAGTATTTATATACAGGAAAAGTCTGCCAAAGACGACCAATGGGATGCGGCACAAACATGGTTCGATAAGTACGACCATCCACTTTGGGCAAGATGGAGCAAAGAGACTGCCGGTGCAGGCCACGGCGGCATGGACTTTTTTGTGATCCATGCCTTTGTAGAATCTATAAAGCGCAAAACTCCTACACCAATGGACGTGTATGATGCCGCTGCATGGAGCGCCATCTCACCCTTGAGTGAGCAATCAATTGAATTAGGAAATGAGACTGTAGAATTCCCTGATTTTACCGGTGGGCAATGGATGTATAGGAAACCTGTTTTTGCCCTGGGTGATGAGTATTAAAAAGTAAAATGCCGTTTCATCAACGGCATTTATTTTATAGAGGCCTCAACCATATTTTTCGATAGCTTATTGGCTCACTCCTATCACCGTGAGCCTGCAATTTTATCGGAGCAGCACCATGACGAATATATTTCGGAAGGCCAATATACGGTGTACCTCCTCTTAGCTCAAAATTATTCTGTACAAGAACGTCGTTAAGAAAAGCCGTTACACGAGCCGGAGATTTTAAAGTGCCATTATCATAAAATCTTGGCGCAGTCCATACCACATCATAAGCTTGCCATTCACCTGGTTTGCGTGATGGATTTGCAAGTGGAATGGATTGCTTGTAAATGCTTCCCACCTGGCCGTTTACGTAAGTTGTGTTGTTATAGTTATCCAGCACCTGTAATTCGTATTCACTTGCTCCATGTGCTGATGCTAAAAATATGCCGCTGTTTCCACGAGCTTGTCCGGAGCCTGTTATACTAGTTGGGATACGGAATTCGATATGCATTTGATAGTCTGTAAATTTTCGTTTTGTTTCAATATCGCCGGCTTTTTTATTTACCGTAATAACATTATTTGCAACTGTCCATCCTGCGGGCTTGGTTGTATCACCCGTAGAAACCCATTCGCTGAGGTCTTTCCCATCAAATAAAATTATTGCGTCTGAAGGAGGATCTCCATAATTAGCCGCCGGTGTTACAATTGGTGGCACGGGAGTATAAAATTCTGTCTCTTCAGGCTTCATCTGGACTGGGGCAGGCTCGCCCATTTTTTTGAGTGTATCATTAGTAAGTTGTGCGGAAGATGCCATTGAAAACAAGGCCATTGATAAAAATAAAAAACTACTTTTCATTTGATGTATTTATTTATTAATTGATAATTATACGGTTGGTAATTTGTAGCCATTGTGATATTCCTTCATCATATATTTTTTATTGATTGCGTCATCTGTAAACTTTTCTTTAGCAGCATCCCATTCTAATTTTTTCCCGCTGCGAAAGGCAATATTTCCCATTTGCGCAACTGTTGCAACATGCGCAGCAGCATGTATGTCGCAATGCAGATCTTCCATTTTTCTTGATTTTACTACACCCACAAAATTTTCCCAATGCTTGTCCAGCCCATTATCGGAAGGTTTTACAAAAGGCTTGCTTGCTTTGTGTTTGCTATTCTTTTCTTCTATTACTTCCCATCCTCCACGATCAAGAATTAATGTGCCATTATTACCAATGTAGGCGATACCGTGGTCACGGCCATACGAACCATTATCGATGCCCATTGCAGAATCCCATACCATATTGAAACCATCAAATTCATAAAGGGTGGTGAGTGTGTCTGGCGTTTCTTCATACAAATCAGGATATGCAAAACGGCCGCCCAATGCCGATACCGATTTAGGGATAGGAGATTTCATTCCCAGTAATCCATAATCTAATAAATGCACGCCCCAGTCGGTCATTAAGCCGCCGGCATAATCCCAGAACCAGCGAAAATTAAAATGAAAACGGCTTGAATTAAAAGCCCTCGTTGGAGCAGGTCCCAGCCACATTGCATAATCAACACCTGCGGGAGGCGCGGTATCCGGAACTACGGGGCCCGGCTGCATCCAACCCTGGTAACACCATACTTTTACGGTGCGGATGTTTCCAAGCACCCCGCTTTGTACATAATCAACCGCATCTTTAAAATGTTGCTGGCTGCGTTGCCACTGGCCTGCCTGAACTACCTTGTTATATTTTTTTTGCGCAGCCACCATTGCACGGCATTCTCCTATTGAATTGCCAACAGGTTTCTCGCAATACACATCTTTTCCGGCGGCGCAAGCATCCATCATTATCAGCGCATGCCAGTGATCGGGTGTACCCACAATTACAACATCTACATCTTTGTTATCAAGAAGTTTTCGATAATCGCCATAAGTTTTAACTTTCGAAGTATCAACCTTCATTTTTTCCAGGTCTGCCATTCTTTTACTAATCACATTTTTATCGATATCGCACAATGCTACCAAGTTTACACCAGGTATTTTTAATGCAGATGTAAGATCTGCGAATCCCATCCCATTTGCACCAACAAGCCCAATGTTTAATTGGTCGCTGGGAGCAATCTTGTTTTTAAAAATAGCGAAGGCTCTATTATCTATTGAAGATGCAAGCAAACTTCCACCCAATAGTGTAGCAGAATTTTGCATAAACTTTCTACGTGAGTTCATTTATGATACATTTTAAAATAAAAAAAGAAGGTTTAACAATCGAAAGCATTAGGAAGACAACACTTTAATGAATGGGATACAAGCAATTTATTTACACAAAAAGCTATTTTTAAATTTATTGCTAATATACGGCATTAAATAAATCGAATAGGATCAAGTTTTATCCGAAGGAATTATCTTAACTCTTTCAAAAGTTTAGAGCATAAAACAAAGAAGTAAATAATTACTTTTTAGAATAAATACAGTTAGGGAAACTCAATTCGCTTCTATTCGTTTTTCGTAATCACCTGTTTAAAAAATCCCTGTAAGATTGTTGCATGTAAGCTTTGCCAAAATTTACAGAAGACGAATCAACTCCGGCATCTTTACGAATTATTTTTTTTGATACATTGTCTAGTGTTACCGTGCCTGCTGGTGTAACAAATCCAAATCCATCGTTAAAATTATAAAAAGCAAATTGCCTTGCTGAAGAATCCAGCAGGTCTTTGCCCCACGTGAAATCATTTGCCGGTAAATCCATCTGGTCTAATACGGTTGTTGCTATATCAGTCTGTGAACCTATATTATTTATAACACCTTTTAATTGTAAAGCCCCTCCTGTAAAAATTAAAGGAATATGGAATTTAGATGGCTGGTCATTCGCATCATTTCCTGGTAACTGGTGCCCGTGATCTGCTACAAGTACTACTAAAGTATTTTGCCACCAAGGCTCCTTTTTTATTTTTTCAATGAAATTTCCAACAGCACTATCAGTATAATAAAAAGAATTTTTGAAAAGAGTCGTTCTGTCATCTCCTTTGAAATGCGGAGCCATTGGCACATCGTATGGCTCGTGGCTGCTTAAGGTAAATATGGTTGCAAAGAATGGCTGCTGTTGTCTTTTTATATCCTGGTAGAACCTGTTTAAAACTATATGATCATGCACGCCCCATGAGGTGGTTCTTTCGGATGGATCAAAAGAATATTTGCTCACGAGTTCCTGGAATCCAATATTCAACAGGTAGGATTTTATATTAGCAAATTCCAGCTCACCGCCATAAGTATAACTTGAACGATATCCTTCCCTTGTGAGTGATTTGTTTATTGAGGGGAGGTTTTGTGTTTTAGTCGGCGTGTTAATTATTGACGTAATCGCCTGGTTTGGATAGCCACTCAATACTGCTACTTGTCCTTTTTCACTTCTATCACCTGCTGCATAAATATTAGTAAACAGCAGACCTTCGGATGCAATTTTATCCAAATTGGGAGTCACGCCGGGCTCAGCTCCCAGGCAGCCAACAAATTTGGCGGTATAACTTTCAAGGATTATAAAAATGATATTTGGCTTCTTGACCGATAGCGCAGATGGGATTTTCAAAGGCCCGGTGTCGTATAAACTGTCAACTAATTTTTTGGCTTTCTCTTCGGGGAAATAATTGAAAGGATTTTGCTTGTCGTTTCTATTAAGAATAGATTGTGTGATATTCCATGGCAAATTAAGAGCCGCGTGATCGGCATATATTTTCTGTGAGAAATAAACATCACTTTGGTTTAGAGGGATCTTTTGAATGCCCCCGCGAATAGGCACAAAAAGAAAAATTAAAAGAAAAAGAGAAATTACTATATCATAAAAAGCAAATGTTTTAGATTTTTTAGCGAATAAAAATGCAGCCTTGTTTTTTTTATATATCCAAATAAAAAAAGAGGAAAACAAAATGAAAATTACTAGCAGTAAGAGTAAGGGCGCTGATGAAACAGAGCCCCCCATTTCTTTCGGAGATTTTAAGTATTGCAATGGAGTAGCATCCATCCGGTAACCCCAGGCAGTATATAATTCAAGATCTGCTGTTGTTATAAAAGAAAGCAATATTATAATTGCAACCGTGTAAACTTCAATTATTTTACTGGCCCTGAAATTTCGGAAAACGGAACTTAAAAAAAATAGCAAAAAAGGTAAGATGCATATATAGGAAGTAAACGAAAGATCCATTCTTAATCCGTACAAAAAAACCTCAAAAATTTCAGTGAGCGTTAATCCACTTGTAAGCGAATGGTGATATATTAAAAATATCGCTTTCGCCACGATAAAATAAAGAATCCAAAAAATGAAATAACTTAGATAAGCAATATATTTTTTCACGCCGCAAAAGTAGGAATGTTATATTAATGTTATGGATCAGGTAATAGATGGAGATATTAATGTGTTCTAAAAATTTATGTTTTTAAAAAAGCGTGAATCGCAAAAGTTAAAATCATCGTAAGCTGAATCTTTTCGAATTCTCGCCGCGTAATTGGTATAAATAATTTTTTATGAAAAAGTTTAAATACGTATTTTTTCTTTCGATCCCGCTTTTTACTTTATGGTTTTGTACATCATCTTCCAGTTTAAAAGAAAAAGAGCCGGGTACTAATATGCAGGCAGAAACAATAAAACCAGGCATGAAACATATTGCAGTTTTAGAATTATTCACTTCGCAGGGCTGTTCAAGCTGCCCATCCGCAGACAGGTTATTAGACGCTTATAGTAGTAAAGAAAATGTAATCGCCCTTTCTTTTCATGTAGATTACTGGAACAGGCTGGGATGGAAGGACCCATACAGCTCCTCTGCATATACTGACCGTCAATATAAATATGCTTCATCTCTCAAATCATCTGTATATACCCCGCAACTTGTAATAAACGGAGAAAACGAAATGGTAGGAAGCGATGCTAAAAGAATTGATAATACATTAAAAAAAGTTTGGTCCCAGGATTCGAATGCGGATGTTTCCATTGAGGATATAAAAGTAAATAATGGAAAGGCGACCGTCAATTATACGATCAACGAAAGTGCCGGAAATGTTATACTGAATATTGCTCTTGTTGAAAAGAAAACGGTAACTGCAATACGGTCCGGCGAAAATGGCGGCGTTACTCTAAGCGGCACCAATGTGGTTAGAAATTTCAAAACTTTAAGCAATCCCGCGGATGGAAAGGGCAGTTATGTTATCGACATACCGAAAGATATTGATCAAAAAAATATGTCGGTGGTCCTTTACCTGCAGCAAAATGATAATAAAATAATAGCTGCAGATAAGACAGAGGCATCCATGTAGAGACAGTGGATTCTTTATGATGAATTTTGGGCTGAGCTAAATGTGCTACTAAAAAACCTCCCGGATCTTCCTGGAGGTTTTTTGCTTATGACAGAATGTAAACTAAATTATATCGGCTTTACCGTAGTAACTGAGGTTATTTTAGATGAGGTAGGAATTTCCTGTCCCATCACTTGTACTGTGCCGGCTGCATCTGAGTTCGTCTTGTTTTCGATTATGATGCCTGTTTTCAAATTAACTTTTTCTTCTCCTGTAAACGTTCCTTTTGTTTTGGTAAGTATTTCCATGCCCTGCATCTCAGTCTTTAGATCAGTATTGATGGTGCCATCTAATGATATGGTGTACACGTCGCCATTAATCCCGGTAAGCTTGTAGTTTGTAACTTTTGCAATTCCATTTTTTGAGGAAGAATCTGACCACATACTGCCAACCTTTACACCTTTTGGTATTAATTCAAAAGCCATTTTAGCGCCATAGCCTTGCTCAGCAGGATCTCCACCCATTTGTTTCATCATCATTTCGGTTGGGTTAGCAGCGCCGGTAGTCTCGGTTGCAGTATCTGCCTTTTCCCCGAGAATGATGTTCCCTGATTTGTCCATTACCACATCTTTAGGCTGGTTGATGATATCTTTAAAATTTTTACCCATATCGCCATCCATATCTTCTTTCTTATCAGAATCGAAATTCATATCCTGTCCCATCGCATTAACGCTCATCTTCATTAGCGTAATCGTGTTCAAGAAATTGATATTATCACCTGTTATATTTTTTACTTCAATTTTATAATTTGAGGTCACATCCGCTTTCGATTCCATAGTTTGTCCCATCATTTCACTGGAACTCGATGTGGTAATTGTATTCTCAACAAGATATTTTTGGCCTGCTTCAACATTTATGGTTCCGCCCGACTGTGAAAAGCAAATGATAGAGGTCATAAATGTACCCGCTATTAATAGTGTAATTTTTTTCATGATGATTTTAATAAATTTGATTGCAAATATAAGTTGGCGCTTCTGTAATTCTTAAGCTTCATAAACATTTAACTTCCATTTCTTTTAATAAATAATTTTGATTTTTCAACATTTCGTTCTTGCATTTTTATGGATCCTGTATGGCATTATTCACAGCCTTCTTGCATCTATTACCGTTAAATCATTTTTAGAAAAAAACGCGAAAGGCATCTATCGATACTACAGGTTGTTTTATTCGATTTTTGCTTTTGTTACCCTGGTGGTGCTGCTTATTTTTCAATATTCTTTTCACAGTATTCTGCTTATCCAATCAAATTTGATAAAATATATTTCTATGCTATTGTTGGTTATACCCGGCGCTTTAATTATGATAGTATCTGTTTATAAATATTTCCGATTATTAAGTGGTATACGTACGTTGTACGAATCTCTGCCGGAAGTGAAATTAGAGATTAGGGGAATACACAAATATGTAAGGCATCCTTTATATACCGGCACTTTATTATTTGTGTGGGGTCTGTTTTTTATTTTTCCATTTCTCAATAACCTGGTGGCTGCCTTAGCAATTACCGGCTATACTCTTATAGGAATAAAATTTGAAGAGAAGAAACTATTACTTCAATTTGGAGATCATTACAGGGAATATGTATCAAAAGTACCGATGCTTATACCAGCATTTAAGTTGAATAGTAAATAAAAAAGGTGGCCAATTGGCCACCCTTAAGCTTTGTTGGAAATATCGATCTTAGCCGATTAATTTCACATTAACGGCATTCATGCCTTTTTGTCCATTTTGCAAGTCAAATTCCACTTTATCATTTTCTTTAATCTCGTCAATTAAGCCGCTTGCATGTACAAATGTTTCCTTTGCGGAATCATCATGTTTGATAAAACCGAAGCCTTTTTCACTGTTGAAAAATTTTACGGTTCCTGTTGTTTTGTTGTCCATTGTATTGTTGTTTATAAAATAATTAGCTGCGAAGATACGAATTTAAATGGTACAACCTGCTTCGGAAAAATACAGTCAAGATGTTAAAGTCAATTATCGCCACGCATGGAAGATAGTTGGACGATATCAAGAAGGTTGGTAGCAGTGGGAGAAATCGTACTGCTCAACATTATTTCTTTCCACTTATTTATCTTCTTGTCCCATACCGGGCGAGGCGGATAATCATTATTGGCAGATACTATCAGCGTCGCCACTTTCGAGGAGATTTTTACAGGTTGGCCTTCCGGACCGGCAATAGTGATATATTTTTTGCTATCAATTGGGCTGCTATCAATTTCTCCGGCCAAAGATTTATCTTTTGATGACGCTATAATTAGTTTCAACCTTTTGTTATTGAGGGAATCATTTGCAATCACATTGGCCTGGCTGTCTGTAGTATTGGCCGAGGAAGAGGCAAGTTGTTGGTCAGGCGCCTTATTCTTTTTTTCGAAAAATAAAGAACTTACAAAAATAATAAGCAAAGATGCGGCCGCGGTTAGTGCATAAAATAGAAACCTGTATTTTCTGCGAAATGAAGGAATTTGAACAACCTTCTTTTCAGCGTTATCTAATTCAGCTACAATATTATCCCAAATGCTCTTTGGGGGAGTTGACTCATAATTGTGTAATTTTTGTTTAAAATCCTGCATGATATGCTATGAATTTAAAGTATCGTTGCTTGTTTTGTTTAATTTTTTTTCCAGTGTTTTTTTCAAGACACCTTTTGCTCTTGCCAGTTGAGACTTGCTCGTACCCTCGTTAATTCCAAGTATGTCTGCAATTTCTTTATGCGAATAACCCTCAACTACATGCATATTGAAAACAGTTTTATACCCAGGTGATAATTCATTTACCAGCGAAATAATATCCTTTTCTGCAAGGGTATCAAGAATTGTCAGGTCATAATCTTCGATGGTATTCTCCTGCACTTCCGTAACATTGTAGAGTTTTACCTTCTTCCTGAAATGCTCAATTGAGGTGTTCACAAAAATGCGCCTCATCCATCCTTCAAAAGATCCTTCTCCACGGAATTTAGTAAGATTCTTAAAAATTTTAATAAATCCTTCCTGCAAAAGATCGTTTGCATCTTCTGTATTCCCTGAATAACGGAGGCAAACGCCGTACATTTTCGAAGAAAATTTCTTGTAAAGAAGTTCCTGCATTTGCCGGTCTTCAATAATACAACCCTGTATTAAGTCGGTTTCCGAAACTGTATGGTTGCTTGCAGTATCCAAATATTTATAAGGTTTTTATCACAGTTTGGATTTAGTGTCCAGGCTTTTCAAATGGTTAATAAGTTTTTCCATGGCCTTCTTCCTATGACTGAAATTATTTTTTTCCGGCAAGGTCATCTCAGCGAAAGTTTTTTCTGCGCCGTCGGGAATGAAAATGGAATCGTAGCCGAATCCATTATTCCCCCGTCTGTCTGCAATAATAGTGCCTTTGCAGATACCTTCAAAAAGAATCTGCCTGCCGTTTCTAACCAGGCATATTACCGTTTTAAAAAAAGCACTTCTGTCTTCTTTGCCTGAGAGATTTAAAAGTAGTTTGTCAATGTTCTTTTCGGAAGACCTTTCTTCCCCCGCGTAGCGGGCACTCTTTACACCGGGCTCCCCATCTAATACATTCACTGCTAACCCAGTGTCTTCTGCGAAACAGTTAAACTTGGTTAAATTATGTATCACTCTTGCTTTTTCTATTGCATTCTCCTCCAGCGTTTCATAAGGTTCTGGAATATCAATTTCTATGCCTGCATCTGACAGCGTTTTTATGTCAAAATATGTAGAGAGAAGGCTTTTGACCTCGGCAATTTTATTGTCATTGTTGGTAGCAAAAACAAGGGTTTCCATTATTTCCCGATCTTAAAAATTTTTTGAAGACTTGTCCACAATTGTTTCTTCGAGTCAACATCATTTTGGAGTTGCTCTAAACCTGGGCAAAAAATATACTTTATATCCTGGAAAAGCTGCACCTGGAAATAAGGAATGGTAAATGGCAGATCAATTTCAGCAGGTGAAACGCCAAAACATAAAATCTTTTGAGAATGTAAATGAGCGACAAGTTTATCGTAATCAACATTCTTATTATGACTCAGATTCACAATTGAAATATCTCCCATTGTAATCTCACATGCTGTGATAAGCCCCGACAGAAACTTTAATTCGTTATCGTTTAAGAATTTATTTTGTTCATTACGCACTATAAAAGTGATATTCTTCTCGTTCCCACCTAAAAATTCGATTTCGCCATCTGCTTTTACCTTTTCTTTTCCTCCGGATTTCTTTTGTATGTCCACCAGGTGTTTTTTAAATATGTACGGGTAGAACGATACTGGTAAATGAATGTTATCTATACTCATATTTTCTATTAAGCTCCTTTTTTTCGTTTCTTTGCTACAAATTTAATGATATGATAGCAGCCGCGGATTTTAATATTACGAGGGCAGAAAGAAGCAAATTGAACTCAATATCGCTGGAAAATATTCCTTTCGGAAAATATTTTACTGACCACATGCTTGAAGTTGACTATGATGATGGGGAATGGAAAACGGTGGAAATTAAACCTTACCAGCCTCTTTCGCTTTCGCCCTCTTTGGCAGCACTGCACTATGGGCAGGCTATTTTTGAAGGTATTAAAGCTTATAAAAACCAGGATGGAGAGGCTCAGCTTTTCAGACCACTTGAGAATTTCACGCGCTTCAACGCCTCTGCTGAAAGAATGGAAATGCCAAAAGTTCCTGAAGATATATTTATTGAAGGCATGAAACAGCTAATAAGGCTTGACATAGACTGGATCCCGAATAAGCAATTTCACTCCTTATATATACGGCCATTTATGTTTAGCACCGATGAAATGATAGGAGTGAGGCCGAGCAGCAAATATAAATTTATGATCATCCTTAGCCCTACCGGTCCATATTATAGCGCTCCGATGCGTATTTACGTAGAAGAAAAATATGTGAGAGCTGTTGAAGGGGGTGCCGGTTATGCAAAAAATGCCGGAAATTACGGTGCGGCAATGTACCCATCGGCCCAGGCAAAAAGAAAAGGATATGACCAGGTGCTTTGGATGGACGCCCTGGAACATAAATATGTGCAGGAATGTGGCACCATGAATATTTTTTTCCTGATTGGAAATAAAGCGATAACCCCGGGGCTCGAATCAGGAACTATTTTAGCGGGAGTTACCAGGGATAGTGTCATTAAGCTCCTTAAGGATTTGGATTTTAGAGTGGAAGAAAGAAATTTGAGTATTGACGAAGTTATGGATGCTTACAAATCCGGCAATCTGATGGAAGTGTTTGGTACAGGCACTGCAGCCACAATTTCAATGATAAGGGAACTCCGTTATAAAGACTTTGTAATGGAGTTCGATGTGGATAAATGGGCTGTTAGCCCTAAAATCAAGGAATTAATGAATGGCATAAAAGAAGGCCGTGTTGAAGATAAGTATGATTGGATGATAAAAATTTAACGATTATCTCGTGGTCGGCTATAATCCTTCGTTCAAACTTTTACATGGCATTTGTTTTTAGTTCTATCTCGTCCAAATAATTTTGGTATTTAAAGAACCTACACTTACCTTTGCCGTCCAAAAAAAATCAGGTTAAAAGTAATGCCTACAATTCAGCAATTAGTAAGAAAAGGAAGAACAATTATTAAGGCTAAGAGTAAATCAAGAGCCCTTGACAGTTGTCCTCAGCGTCGTGGCGTATGTACGAGAGTATATACAACAACTCCTAAAAAGCCAAATTCGGCGTTACGCAAAGTAGCAAAAGTTAGGCTCACAAATAAAATTGAGGTAATTGCTTACATACCTGGCGAAGGACACAATCTGCAGGAGCACTCAATTGTATTAATACGTGGCGGAAGGGTAAAAGATTTACCAGGTGTTCGCTATCATATTGTACGTGGAAGCCTTGATACAGCGGGTGTGAAAGATCGTAAGCAGAGCCGCTCTAAGTATGGTACTAAAAGAGAGAAGGCAAAAAAATAAGAAGAAACTGATTGATATTTCCAATAAACTTTTTAATAAATTAACTATTTAAATAAATGCGTAAAGCACAAGCCAAAAAACTTCCACTTGCTCCGGATCCTAAATTTCAGGACAAACTGGTTACCCGTTTTGTAAATAATTTAATGTGGCAGGGGAAAAAGAGCGGAGCTTACAATATCTTTTACGACGCTCTTGAAAAAGTGAATAAAATTACTGGTGATGATGGATATGAAGTGTGGAAGAAAGCGCTGGCTAATGTAACTCCTGGGGTTGAAGTAAAAAGTCGCCGTATCGGTGGTGCTACGTTTCAAATACCCGCGGAAGTAAGAGCAGATAGAAAAACATCATTAAGCATTAAATGGCTTATAAAATACAGTCGTGACAGGAATGGTCGCAGCATGTCAGAGAAATTGGCCAACGAAATAGTTGCTGCAAGTAAAGGCGAAGGAGCAGCATTTAAAAAGAAAGAAGATACACATCGTATGGCAGATGCGAATAAAGCATTTGCACATTTCAGAATATAAAATGTAAACGAAATTAAGTGCAGGCCCCTTCTTTCCCGAAGGGGTTTTTTGTGAGCATACCAGTGTTAAATATATCCCCTGCGTTGAATAATGTAAGAAGAATATTTGTAACTTTGCGCCTCCAAAAAGTATTTAAAGAGAATTCAATAACAACAAAATAAACACAAGGCAATGGCCGACTTAAGGTATCAAAGAAATTTTGGAATTGCTGCTCATATTGATGCAGGCAAAACCACCACTACAGAGCGCATTCTGTATTATACAGGTGTTAACCATAAAATAGGCGAAGTACACGATGGCGCTGCCACCATGGACTGGATGGCACAGGAGCAGGAAAGAGGTATTACTATTACATCTGCGGCTACCACCTGCTTCTGGAATTTCCCCACAGTGCAGGGAGCTAAAATTCCTGACACTAAACAATACAAGTTCAATATTATTGATACTCCGGGTCACGTTGACTTTACGGTAGAAGTTGAGCGCTCCTTACGTGTGCTTGATGGTTTACTTGCTTTGTTTTGTGCGGTAAGCGGTGTTGAGCCTCAAAGTGAAACTGTATGGCGCCAGGCCAATCGTTACAAGGTTCCCCGTATAGGGTTTGTAAATAAAATGGACCGCGCAGGTGCAGATTTTCTGAATGTGGTAAAGCAGGTGAAAGAAATGCTTGGTGCCAAAGCTGTTCCATTGCAATTACCTATTGGCGCTGAAGATGATTTTAAAGGTGTTGTGGATCTTATCACTATGCAGGGAATTATTTGGGATGATGCTACTCAAGGAATGACTTACAAGGTAGTGCCCATTCCTGAAGATATGGTAGAAGAAGTAAACGAATGGAGGCAGCATCTTATTGAGGCTGTTGCTGATTATGACCATGATTTATTAGAGAAATTTTTTGACGATCCTAATAGTATTACGGAAGACGAGATACATGCGGCTATTCGCAAAGCAACCATAGATATTTCTATAATACCAATGATGTGCGGATCTTCTTTTAAAAATAAAGGAGTTCAAACAGCATTGGATGCAATTGTAAGGTATTTACCAGGGCCAATGGATCTTGAAGCGGTTAAAGGTACTGACCCCGATACCCTTGAAGAAATCGAACGTAAGCCTGATCCAAAAGCGCCATTTGCAGCTTTGGCATTTAAGATCATGACCGATCCTTTTGTTGGACGCCTTGCATTTTTCAGGGCGTATTCCGGGCATCTTGATTCCGGTTCTTATGTATTGAATACACGAACAGGAAAAAAAGAAAGAATTTCAAGGATCATGCAGATGCATGCCAATAAACAAAACCCTGTTGATTATATTGAAGCAGGTGATATTGGCGCGGCTGTAGGATTTAAAGATATCAAAACCGGAGATACGCTTTGTAATGAAGATCACCCGATAGTTCTGGAAGCAATGACCTTCCCTGAACCAGTTATCTCTGTGGCAGTAGAGCCTAAAACCCAGGCTGACGTTGATAAAATGGGCATGGCCATCGCCAAACTGGTTGAAGAAGATCCCACGTTAAAAGTGAAGACAGATGAAGAAACCGGCCAAACTATTTTAAGTGGAATGGGCGAGCTGCATCTCGAAATTATTGTGGACAGAATGAGGAGAGAATTTAAAGTTGAAATTAACCAGGGTGCACCACAGGTAGCCTATAAAGAAGCATTTCAGCAAACTATTGAGCACAGGGAAACCTTAAAGAAACAAACGGGTGGCCGTGGTAAATTTGCAGATATCGTTTATGAAATCGGGCCAGCTGATGAGGAGTTTTTAAAAGAAGGTAAAGGGAATTTCCAGTTTGTAAATGGTTTATTTGGTGGATCAATTCCTAAAGAATTTGTTCCGGCAATTCAAAAAGGTTTTGAAACAGCAATGACAACAGGTGTACTCGCAGGTTATCCAATGGAAAGTATGAGAGTTAAAGTGTTTGATGGTTCGTTCCACGCAGTTGACTCTGATGCTATGAGTTTTGAATTGTGTGCAAAGCAAGGCTATCGTGAATCTGGAAGAAAAGCAAAACCTGTTTTACTTGAGCCAATTATGAGAATTGAAGTGTTGACACCGGACCAATATATGGGTGATGTAACCGGTGACCTTAATCGCCGTCGTGGTATGCTTGAAGGAATGGATAGCAAGCATGGTGTGCAGGTGATAAAGGCAAAAGTTCCTTTGAGCGAAATGTTTGGTTATGTTACCCAGCTTCGCTCTTTATCAAGTGGCCGGGCAACTTCCACTATGGAATTTAGCCATTATTCTCCTGCACCTAATAACATTGCAGAAGAAGTAATTGCAAAACAAAAAGGAAAAGTGAAAGTGGAAGATTAATACTTTAAAATTATTTCTTTTATAGAGGCCTCATTCAAACGAATGAGGCTTTTTTTATGCTCAAAACTGCAACCTGTTAGTTCTGTAACCCTAAACAAATGTTTTGCAAAAAATCTCCAAGCCAAATTATTTAAAACTGCATGATCAGGTATTTATACCTCTTTTACATCGGGTGTATTATTTTATATCGATGATAAATCACCCTGTAATAACGGGTTGTTAGCCTCTTTCAATTTGTTCCGCACTTATAGAGATTTGTGCTATCAAAAAATCATAATCACGATTGCGGCTTTTTAAACCAACAAGTTATTTCTGAGCTTTCCGTGATATTCTTTTTTTAGAAGAATAAGTGATAGTCCAAACGGAGTATGCTGAAAATCCGGAAATGAAAGAGTAAGCATAAAACACAAAATTATTAAGCAGATGAACTACATTTTTAAAGGGAATATTCGCGGCTTCTATTGCGGCAATTGCTACGACTACCTGTACAAGGCTAAGGTAAAAATCTATTCAACAGACAAAAAAGCTGACGTTACCGCTCTGGCTGTGGCGCGGGAAAAGGAAACGTTTCATCAAAGAAGCGAGGACGAATTAAAATTGCTTTCTAAAAGGTTACTCTTCGAAACCGAAACAGACGATGCAGGAAGTTTTACGGTTGATTTTTCTAACGTTCAAGGTTATGACGGTGGTGCATTTGATATTGATTTTGAATGCGGGACTGTACCCGTAAAGGTAAGCAACATAAAAATGCCTCCAAAACCTAAAGGGCCGTTTCAATTTCACATCACCACATTACAGCCTCTTTGGAAAGGAAATAAAAATGAAAGAGAATTAAATACCAATGTTGCGTATTGGGAGTATAAAATAGCGTATAAGTTTTGGTGTTGGCTTTTGCGATTATTTGGTCTGTATGTAATATGTGGCAGGGTGGTGGATTGTAAAGGGAAAATACCTATCCAGGGAGTTAAAGTAAAAGCATTTGATGTTGACCTGATACAAGATGATTATTTGGGAGAAGGAACCACCGATAGTGCAGGCAAGTTTAAAATATATTATACGGAAGCCGATTTTAGCAAAACAATTTTTCCATGGCTCAACATAGAGTGGCCAGCCGGTCCGGACATTTATTTTTCTGTAGAAAACGGGTCAGGCACCTTGATTTTGCAAGAGCCCCGAAGCAGGGGCCATCAGCAGGACCGTGAAAATATTTCAAATTGTTTTTGTGTTGAGCTATGCGCAGATGTTGATGTGGTAGTGCCTCCGCCCGTTCCTATTCCGGCATTCCTGCGCATAGGAGGAATTGACCATCAAACTCAAATCCATAGTGCGCCATCTGGAACAGGACTAACAAATAGCAACTATGCTTTTTTCAGCAACCTGAGGCTTAACGGAATTTTGGCTCAAACATTTGGGGGTATGCCAATGGAATATTGCTTTGAATTTTCCAGGGACTTTGATGGAGCAGGCCTGCCTGTAAACTGGCAGCGTGTATTACCTTCCCAGGTAGGAACCACCCACATCGGCTACGTTGAAAAAGCAATCCTTGTCAACTTACCCTTTCCACACTATGTTTACAATAACCAGGATTGCTATGTAAGTAATGTACCAATTGCCGGCGCAATTACCACTCCTGTTGCGGCAGATGGATGGATACTTGTTCCTCAGCAAATGGATAATCCTACCAATCCTGCAGGTGCAGGAATGTTTGTTGCAAACGGAAACCAGGTCTCCTTAAATTCTTCTACGTTAGACGCTTTTCCTTCAATTGATCTTACTGGACTTGTTGCAGGCAGTGACACTACCTCCACAGGTAAAGCTCTTGCAAATGATAAGGTATTTGCGCTGCGCATGTTGGTTCGTCAGCAAGGAAACGATGCTACAAAAACAGAAGCGGGGATATGTAATCGCGTGGCAGTAAACAATACACTCTACACAGGCATGAGCCATCACCCTGAATGGGGAGCATGGGGGCCTGTAACAGAATACGGCGTGTGCATGCTCGATGTTCAACAATTAATCACAGCCGGTTGCAGTAAAATCACAAATAAAGCAGATATTCTTTATTCAGTGGCACATCCTAATATTGGCAGTATTAGCATGGTACTTACAGGACCTCTCCCCGCTGTAAGTTTAGGCCCTATACCAGTTACACAAAATTCCTTTGGTACAATTACACACACATTTGCACCAACGGATCCACTGTGTGCTTACCTCGTAACATTGACTGCCACTTACCTCCTCACCACAGGTGATAGTAACCTGCCTTCTGTACAAGATCAGATTGCATTTTGCAGGTAATAATTTCCTGCCGGTGTTTTAATTTGTTTAAAATAACATCGGCAGGATTATTTAGGATTACAAAGTAGTCATGAGGTCGTAAAAAATCGAGGGAAAAATAAACGATATGGCTTAAAGTGCGAACTTAGTAAGGCAAAAAAATTTACATGAAAAAGAAAACAACATCACCCAAAAAAGCTGAGTTGCATGTTTGTGTTGATCGCCCGATTTCTACACTCAATCTACATCGCCAGATGTACGAGGCTATAAAGACTAATCCGGCCAATAATCCGGCAAAGGCTGGAACTGAGGCGCATTCTGTAATGAGAAGTTTTATCGCTAATCCACACCAGCAGTTTAGTGCAGAGCATCATGTCGTACTATCACGCATGGCCATTTTAACGGACAACAAATGGAAAAAAGGCCAAACAGTTACCGTCGCATTTTTAGATGGCAGTGCGCTTCAGAAAAGGAAAACTAAAAAATATGCAAGGTATTGGACAATGAAAAATAAAGCGAACGCAAATCTGACGTTGAAATTTGTGATTGGCAAAAAAGCCCTTGTAAGAATTTCATTTGTAGCAGATAGTGGCTCGTGGAGTACTGTCGGTACGGACTGCAACATTGTGCCGGTTGATGAGCCTACAATGAATTTCGGATGGCTTCGCGATAATACCGATGACGGCGAATGGGAGCGTGTGGTAGTCCACGAATTTGGCCACGCACTGGGTTGCATTCATGAACATCAAAATCCGGCCAAAGGAATTAATTGGAATAAACCTGTCGTATATAAATATTTTGAAGGCCCGCCAAACAACTGGACCAAAGCCGAGGTTGATAGTAATATTTTTGACAAATACAGTAAAAATTTAACCCAGTTTACCAAGCTTGACGTCACGAGTATAATGATGTATTTTTTTCCACCAGAATTTACTACAGATGGATTTGGTACCCCGGAGAACAAGCAACTTTCAACAATTGATATTGATTTCATAAGAAAACAATATCCCAGGTAATTGATTGTTGCTATTGGATTTTCTTTAGGTGAAAATATATTACACAGGAAGTTCTATGGTAGTTTGACTTCCCTCGCCGGGAGCGCTTTGCATATATAGTTTTGCGTTTATAAGAGCAGCCCTGTTTTGAAGATTGGCCAAGCCTGCACCGCCACTATTCATTTTTTCCGAGATACTAAACCCGATT
This sequence comes from Chitinophagales bacterium, assembly GCA_038251675.1. Taxonomy (GTDB): domain Bacteria; phylum Bacteroidota; class Bacteroidia; order Chitinophagales; family Chitinophagaceae; genus Ginsengibacter. Next base: position 27,708 of record JBBSBD010000023.1, read on the forward strand.
CCGTTGTCGCTTATGGTGAGTGTGATGAATTTTTCGGAAGCATTGAGCAACACCGTGATTTTTTTTGCGCGGCTATGTTTCACCATATTATTGAGCACTTCCTGTGCCATCCTGTAGAGGATGGTTGCTTTATCATTGTCTAAAATCGGAAGGTGGCCGACCTCAGTAAATGTAGCGACAAACTGGCCGGTTTTATTAAGCCTGTCAACTTCCGTTTCAATGGCCGGGGATAAACCGGCTTTGGCAATTCTATCACTGCTAAGGCTTACTGACAATGATTTAATATCGGTGAGAAGTTGCCTCGTAAGCTCTTTGGTATTTTCTATTTTCTCATTTGCTTTATCCGGTTCAGTTACGTCTATAGTGAATAAATTTATTTTGATAAGGCTTGCAACCTGGCCGAGATTATCATGAAGTTCTGTGGAAATATGCCTGAGTGTTTGTTCCTGAATTTCAAGTTGTGACTCGAGAAGTGTTTGAGAAAATTTCGCATGAAGTTGCGCTTGTTCTTTTCGGTGTTTATAAATACGATTCTGATACTTTATCACGGCGATGATAATAATGCTTACAAGCATGACCATAACTGCCCCTCCCGCAATTACTGTGAAATAAATTTCCTGGTCGCTCTTGAACATATTAGCCCGAATATTAGTAAAGTATAAAATAAATAATTGAGGATATAATAAATGAATATTAATTTGTCTTTAACCTCGGGGTTAGTATTTTTTAAAGGGTTGAAAAAGCCATTTAAAAAAAATTGCCCGGCAAACATAATCATGAACGCGATACAAAACCAAAATTGAAATGTTTTAAAAATATTAAGATCCGGATTAAGCGGCAAATTGAATAAGCTAATCACACACCAGATAATAATAAGCGTACCTTCTATATTGTATTGCCATGATGGAAAGTCATTAATTCCCTGCAAGTATATTGAAATAATTGTACTGAAGAGTACGAAAAGCGGAATGGATATTAGCAATAACTTTTTTAGACGCGCATTTTGAATCAACTTTGAAAAATAAAATGTAACCAGGCAATACTCAACAGGGATATAAAAATGATATGGACTGTAACGTTTTGTTTCAGCGTAAAATCTAAAATATTCACTTACCGATTCGGTTATTATCGAAAAAAATAACAGCCAGCATATTATTATAAATTTTTTATCATTTTTTGAGTTGATACACGCAAGCGTAAATGCGGAGCATAAAAAGATGTAATATAAATAGCGTTCAAATGTCATTCAGGGGAGTTGTTTTCAAAAAATGTTCCATACCCACGACGTGATTTATCCTCCTGTAACATCACCATAGGTTTTGCGGGGAACTACTTCAAATATTGGCCCATCAGAGCTGCTGTTGCTGGTTGTTGCACTTAAAATTTTAGGTGCATTCGCAGTTTTCGAGGCACGGGAAGTTTTCGATGCCGGGGAATATTGACTTGCTTCGGCTCCAATCACCTCATATCCATCACGCGAGTCACATGGCCTTGCGCCTCTTGCCATTAAAGTTACTCGTTCATTTACTTTTCCTTTATCATCAGGAATATCATTTATACCAAATGTAAAGGTGATGCCTGCGGCATTTGGTTGTGAAAGTAACATGAGAATAGCTTCCTTACCAAAGGTCACCTCCACCGTCTCATTTTTTATTGATCCTTTATAACGGGTGAAAATTTTTTCGAGGCGATCCAAAAATTTGGCCCGCATGTGATTGAATGCACTTAAGGTAATTGGCTGAGAGAAGCCTGCAAGCGTGTTGTCAGGGTTTAGCTCAATTTTGACCGGAAAGTTTTTGACCCACGGATTCTCTTTCCTGGTTTCATCATAATTAAATCCTGAAATCGAGATTTTTGCTTTTCTTTTCATCGTAGTATTATTTAGAATAAATTAATTATACCAAGCTAATACTCATTTTCTATTTTTAAAATCCCCGGCGCAATAATCCGTTCTATTCTGTTCAAAAACGGTATAAACACCTTTTCAATTTAAGAAATACACCCTTGTTACCACCTGTTTAGATTTTAATATTATGGCCTCATAAACAAATCTTTGGGCTGGGGGCATTTTTTAGCCTTTATGAAATAATGACATGTTTCCAGTAGATGAATTCCGTTAAAAAAAATAAGGGGGGTGAAAATCAGTTCAAAAAAAGGGGGTTTTCACGGTGTTCGGGTAAGTTTAGATGTTGCATTTTTGTATCAGCAAATTAGTTAACGGGAAATGGTTACAATAATCCCTTTAAAAGTTGAAACGGCAAATAAATCAAAAAAGTAAAGACAACAAGTCTTAAAAATTATAGCGGTGGTTTTTCAATTAGAGTTCAAGGTGCCCTTAGGGGCATTTTGGATTTTATAGACCCGGGGATTGGGAATGCCGTAAAATTTAATAAGACAGAAGTAACAGAGAAAAGGATGGGCTTAAGTGCAATAAGTAAAAATCGCAATGATGAAGCAGAAAACATTAATTGGGAAAAACGTCATTGGAACCAGAAAGCTCTTATTTTTTCTTAAAATCACCCCGCTTCCAGGCTTTTATAAATTCCGCCCAGGCCATGGGATTGAAAATATTTTGAGGAGGAAGCTGCCCTGCTGAATAATATTTCTGGGCATTTTGCTTTAAAAAATAATTACTCGCCTCGCGGCCATCTTGCGGATATACTGACATTAGAGCCCTGCGGTTACTTTCTGAAACATTTTGCCTGGCAATTTCCTGCTGATCATCAGGTACCTGTGTATTTGCAAAATCACGTTCAAACTCTTCTCTGGATGGAAGCTTTTTAATGATGGTCGCCGGAAGATAAACCGTATCTTCTATCATTAACTGGATCATGCTTTGTTGGTTGCCATCTAAAATCTTCGGAATCGTTACTCGTTTCGGCTTGTAGCCAACACTCGTGAATTCAACCTCGTCGCCTTTTAAAACAACAATGGAAAAAACGCCTTGTTCGTTAGTTATCGTTCCCCGGTTTTGTCCCATTACAACTATACTTACTGAGGGCAAGCCTTTGAGGCTGTCGGCAGACATTACCACCCCATATAATTGCACAACAGAATCTTTATAAGTTTCAAATTGCGCCCTGGCGGCAACTGGAATAAGAAAACAAAGGAATGTAATGTGTCGTAAAATTTTTTTCATAACCCCAACCCCGCCAGAAGAAGGGTATATTATTTTTTTAAAAGTATTTAAAGTTTTTTATACACGCACTATCCCATTCGGGGGAAGGGGTTGTTAATTTAAACAAAGTAAGGATATCAATGTTTAAATTTGCAAATACATTTTCTTTTTAACAAAAAATTGAAGTCATGACGGAGAAGGATATTTTAAGTGCGTTGAGCAATGTACAGGAACCGGACCTTGGGAAAGACCTGGTAACATTGAATATGGTTAAGAACATAAAAATTACGGGGAACGAAGTGTCCTTTACTGTGGTACTCACAACACCGGCTTGCCCGATGAAGGATCTTATAAAAAATGCTTGTATAAATGCTGTACAATTGCTTGTAAGTAAAGAAGCGGTAGTTACTGTAAACTTTACAAGCAACACCACATCTATTAGAAATGATGATAAGGTTCTCAAAGGTGTAAAAAATATTATAGCTGTAGTAAGCGGAAAAGGTGGGGTGGGGAAAAGCACAGTTGCCTCTAACCTTGCTTTGGCTATAGCCGAAAGCGGCGCTAAAGTAGGATTAATGGATGCAGATATTTATGGGCCCAGCGTCCATATTATGTTTGGTGTGCGTGGCGAGAGGCCGGTGATGAAGGATGTGGATGGCAAGGGAAAGATTGTTCCATTGGAACGTTATGGAATAAAATTAATGAGTATAGGCTTGCTGGTTGATGAAAAGCAGGCAGTTGTTTGGCGAGGCCCAATGGTGAGTAGCGCCATCCGGCAATTTGTAACAGATGTGGATTGGGGCGAGCTTGATTATTTAATAATAGATATGCCGCCAGGAACCGGCGATATTCATTTGACAATCGTTCAAACAGTGCCTGTAACTGGTGTAATCGTTGTAACTACACCACAACTTGTTGCATTGGCAGATGCCAAAAAAGGAATCGCTATGTTTAACCAGGCGCAATTGAAAGTACCTGTGATTGGCCTTGTGGAAAACATGAGCTATTTCACGCCAGCAGAATTACCGGATAACAAATATTTTATCTTTGGAAAAGAGGGCGGAAAAAATCTTGCTGAAGAATTTGACATTCCGTTTTTAGGAGAAATACCTTTGGTGCAATCTATTCGGGAAGGTGGCGATTTAGGTATACCCGTTATGATAAGTGATGATGAAATTTCTAAAAAAGCATTTGTAGAATTCAGCGACAATGCGATTAGAGGTATTGCGATGCGTAATGCTCAATTACCAGCCACTGAAGTTTCCGAAGTGCTGGAGTTTAGTTAAGCCATTTTAATTTTGTTCTAAAGAAATAATTGCAATCCGGCATTTTTTTGGAATGTAGTAAAACTATTTTTTGAAACAACTCACCAGGTCAGTATCATACTTTTCCTGTCTTTCTAAAATAAAATTTTTTATTTCAGGTGCGTTAATTCCATTTTCAATAACTAATGTTTCACTGGTAATCACTCTTGCTTCATCCCACAGGTCACTATCGATAAAGGATTGCAATGTTTTTGCTCCACCCTCTACCAAAATGCTTTGAATATTAATTTCAAAAAGAGAATGCATTACCTGGTCGATAAACTTTTCCTTATCAATTTTAATGTGAATAATATTTTCCTCATTTGCATTTTTTGAAAGATTGAAAACGATTGTTTTCGCTTCGCTATTAAAAACTTTTAAAGTTAAAGGCAATCGAAGTTGTTTATCAATAATGATTCTTACAGGATTATTTCCATCCCACAGTCTTGTTGTTAATAGTGGATCATCTTTAAGCGCGGTATTGGTTCCCACTAGAATACCCGCTTCTTCGCTGCGCCATTTATGAACAATCCTGTTAGTATATTCATTGCTTATTAAAACTCTTTCATTTCCTGCGGCACCTATTTTTCCATTGAGACTTTGTGCCCATTTCAGAATAATATATGGCCTGAATTTTTGATGAAATGTGAAGAAGCGTTTGTTAAGATCTATGCATTCATTTTCTAAAACACCGGTGATCACTTCCACACCTGCATTTTTCAATTTTTGTATTCCCTTCCCTGCCACTTCTTTAAAAATATCCTGGCAACCTATCACTACCTTTTTGATTTTATTTTCAATTACCAGGTCAGTGCAGGGCGGTGTTTTTCCAAAATGTGAACAAGGTTCAAGAGAAACGTATAGCGTGCTTTGATTAATAAATTTCTTATTCTCTTCAGCAACATTATTTATACAATTTACTTCAGCATGTGCCTTTCCATATTTTTGATGGTATCCCTCACCAATTATTTTATTGTCATAAACGAGCACCGCGCCTACCATAGGGTTCGGGGCTACATTCCCGGCTCCTGCGTTCGCCAGTTGAATGCATCTATCCATATACTCTTCATCTCTTGTCAACCTTGTATTTTTTTAAAGTTATTGCTTCACAAAATAATTAAGTTTGTGGTAATGACAACGGATCAATTCTATAATCACTTCTTAAGGGTGCTTACATATATTTATGAAGAAAGAGAGGCGGCAAACATTACGGATTGGGTATTTGAAAATGTAACACAATTGAAAAAGTGGGAGAGAAGAGGTAATTCAAAAAAAATAGATGATGAACAGTTTTCTAAATTGAAACGATACCTCGATGAACTTCTCACAAATAAACCCGTTCAATATGTTTTGAATGAAGCATGGTTTTATAAAATGAAGTTCTTTGTAAATGAGCATGTGCTAATACCCAGGCCGGAAACAGAGGAACTTGTAAGTCTCGTTGTAAATGATTTGAGAAATTTGAAGTACGATATGCAAGGCCGGGAATTACAAATTCTGGATATTGGTACGGGAAGCGGTTGCATTGCTGTTTCAATAAAAAAGGAATTGCCAGGAAACAATATTACTGCAATTGATATAAGCGAAGACGCGTTACTTGTTGCGAAAAAAAATGCAGACGATCTGCAGGTAAAAATTGGATTTGAAAAAAACAATTTCCTTGATGAAATTTCATGGCATCGACCTGGTAAATACGATATCATAGTTAGCAATCCTCCGTATATTCCTGGAGAAGAAAAAAAAAGACTGGCCAAAAATGTTACCGTATTTGAACCGGGCATTGCTTTATTTGTTCCAGACGATAATCCATTTATTTTCTATAAGGAAATTGCAAAATTTGCCCTTTCATATTTAAATATTGGAGGAGAAATTTATGTAGAAATTCATGAAAATTATGCAAATGAGGTTTGCAAAATTTTCACTGAAAATGACTTTAAAACTGAAATCAAAAAAGATATTTATGGAAACGACAGAATAATTAAAGCATATCGCCCATAAAAATTAATGGAGACTTTATTGACGGCCTTATGAATTTACTTTACGCCACTTACAGACGCGGATGTAGTCGCGCCAAGCTTTTTGGCAACCTGCATCACTCTTACTATGTCGCCCCAGCTCACTAAAGAATCAGCATTAATAACTACGGCTGGTTTTATACTATCACCAATATGAAGTTGCCGTTGTAATGACGATTCGAGAGAATCGAAAATTATTTTTTGCTGACCGAGATAAATATCCCGGTTCTTATCAATACTTACAATTACGCTTTGCTTTGCTTTTGTATCACTGGAAGCACGTGGATTATTCATCTTAATCACATTAGGATTTGCCAGTGTTGAGATGATAAGAAAAAAGAACATAAGAATGAAAAGAATATCGTTCAGCGGGCCGGTATCCAATTCGGTTTCTTCATTCTTAAAACGTCTTCTTATGCTCATACTAAAAAATAATTAGTTAACCCTTTCAATGTGTAGGCTCCTGTAAAATATCTGTGAATTCTGCGCTGGCAATCTCCATTTTATTTTGGATCCTGTTTATTTGTGCAGCGAGATAACTATGGCCAATGTATGCGAGTATTCCAATGATCAGACCTGTAGCAGAGGTGATCATTTTAATATAAATACCATCTGCAATCGTGTTGGGGGTGTACTCCGTACTTGCTGCTATTCCTTTAAAGAGCGCCAACATTCCTATAATAGTTCCCAAAAAACCGAATAATGGCGCGATGCGTGCGACAATAGAAATTATGGAAAGATTTTTTTCAAGTTTATACAATTCAAGCACGCCTACATTTTCCATACTTTTTTCAATCGCATCCATTGGTTTCCCAATGCGCTGTATTCCTTTATCAATAATACGGGCCACCGGGTTGCTATTGTTTTTAGAAAAACTCCTGGCTGCTGCAACGTTGCCGGTTACGATATGATCCCTTATGATGCGCATAAAATTATCATCAATTCTGGCAGCTTTATTTATGGCGATCAATCTTTCAAAGAAAAAATAGACGGCACCGATAAATAAAATTGCCAGGGGAATCATAATAACGCCGCCACTTACCAGCACTTCCCACAAATTCTGAACTTTAGGAGCCGCTTTGATGGCGGTAGTATCCGCCTGCAGAAAAAATAGATCCATTAATGAGTATTTGAACAAATGTAAAAAGTTATTTGATAAATGATGAATGCCGTGAATTTGTGACCGAAACTTTAACTTAAATGTTAAATCACATAAGAGGTTTGAGGTACCGGGAATCGGGTATTGAGAATGAAGCATCATTCACTTTCTTCTTCCCATATCATGCATAAATGCACCACAGTTTCCGCACCTTTCGCCATATCTTTCACACCGATCCATTCTAATTTTGAATGAATGGCCTGCATGCCTGTAAATATATTTGGACACGGAAGGCCCATGTAACTAAGCCGGCTGCCGTCAGTTCCGCCACGGATACTTTCTGTTTTTACGTCAAGGCCCGCACGTGTAATTGCTTCAGCGGCATACGCCACAACCTGTGGGTTCTCATCCAGCACCTGCTTCATATTTCGGTATTGTTCCGTTATTGTAAATTCCATTGATGCGCCCAGGTAATGATTTACCACGTTTCCGGCGATGCTCTTTAATCTTTCTCCATGTTTTTTCAACTCAATTACATCGAAGTCACGAATTATAAACTCGATGGTTGCCCTTTCTGCAATACCCTCTAACCTCACAGGATGTACGAACCCTTCTTTTTCCTCAGTGGCTTCAGGAGCCCACTCACTGGCAGGGAGCGCATGAAGTATTTCGGCGGCAACCTTTAATGCATTTACTAATTTATTTTTTGCATAGCCGGGATGTGCAATCACCCCATTCACAACTATTGTAGCGCCATCGGCATTGAAAGTTTCATCTTCGAGGTTGCCTGCTTCGCCGCCATCAAGGGTGTACCCAAAATCGGCCCCCAATTTTTTCATGTCGAGCTTCGCAGTTCCTCTTCCTACTTCCTCATCGGGTGTAAATAAAATCTTAATATCGCCGTGGAGTATCGAAGGATTATTTATCAAATATTCTGCGGCTTGCATGATCACTGCTACACCGCTTTTATCATCAGCGCCTAATAATGTGGTGCCGCTTGCGGTTATGATATCCTCGCCTACATGCTGTCTTAAGTAAGGATGTGCAATCGCAGACAGAACCTGTGACTTATCATCAGGCAGTGCGATATCTTCCTCATCATAATTTTTATGCAGTATAGGTTTTACATTAGTCCCGCTGCAATCCGGCGCTGTATCTGCATGGCTGCAAAAGCAAATGACCGGAATATTCTTCTTTGTTGAATTAGATGGGATGGTCGCATATACATATCCATATTCGTCCATTTCTGCATCTTTGATTCCCATCTTTTTCAATTCTCCCGCAAGAAGTTTGCTTAGGTCTTTTTGCTTTTCTGTTGATGGATATGTATTGCTTTGCGGATCGCTTTGGGTATCAATTTTTACATAACGCATAAAGCGTTCAGCAATGGCAGATTTATTAATTTCTATTCCGGTCATATAAGCGCTTAAATATTTGAAAAGAATTTTTTAGCAACACAACAAATATGAGATTAATTTTTTTTTAAATGCAAGAAATAGAAAAGGAAAATTACTCTAAGAAGATGTTTTCCCGAACCACAATTCTCTGACTTACATTAATTTTTCTAATACATAATAAACTATCGGGCAAAAAGTGGAATTCTTCAAAGTAAGTTGCTGCCTTTTTAAAAATACATCTTCATCTGTGTAAGGAAACCGATGACAGTCGCTGGGACGATTATCATAAATAGTACAATAATTATTGTCGCCAAGAAATGGGCAGGGAGCACTTCGCACCACGTAATCACCGTCGTTATCAAGGCGCAAATAGGTTTCAATAAAATCGCCTTCCTTCATTTTCAGCAGCTTCGAAATCCGCTTGATGTCGGGCGTTTTAAAACGCGGCGAATAGTTTTTACAGCAATTGGCACATTCCAAGCACTCAATTTTTTCAAAGGCTTCTTCGTGCAAGACTGGTAGAGCTTTCAGGACTTTATTCTTATCTGCCCGCTTTAGAAAATCTTTATATTTCTTTTGATTTTGAAGAGATTTCTTTTCCCAATTGTGCAACAAATCACCTTTCATACTGTAAATATACACAGGCAATACAACTTATTATTTGCCCTAATATATTTCTCCTTTTTGCAACGTAACTTCGCGGCGTCAATTTTGAGAATTAGGGTAAAAATGCAGCCAACGGCCCATTTTTACCGACCTTAAAGCATAATAAAATATGAATCTTTTTGAAAAGCAATCTTCTGAATTTACAGAGCGGCACATAGGGCCGGATCATGAGGAAACAAGGCAAATGCTTTCGGAAATTGGTGTGGGATCTCTTGATGAACTGATTGACAGGACGGTGCCAAGAGGCATCAGGCTTACCGATCAGGCTGATATCCTTCCGCCATTAAGCGAGTTTGAATACCTGCGTGAATTGAAGGAGATTGCAAGCCGTAATAAAGTATATAAATCTTATATAGGCCAGGGTTATTATGATACGATCGTGCCATCGGTTATTTTAAGAAGTCTTTTTGAAAATCCGGGATGGTACACGCAATACACCCCTTACCAAGCCGAGATTGCGCAGGGAAGATTGGAGAGTTTGCTCAATTTTCAAACTATGGTGAGCGACCTTACCGCTCTGCCTATTGCAAATGCAAGCCTGCTTGATGAAGGCACCGCTGCCGCAGAAGCAATGGCCATGCTTTTTAATAATAAAAACAAAGATCATGACCATATAATTGCACCTAAATTTTTTGTTGACAAAAAAATATTTGAGCAAACAAAGTATATTTTAAAGACAAGATCAAAACCTGTAGGAATCGAACTCGTGTTCGGGGAATTCGGTAAGGCCACACTTGATGAAACCTATTTTGGAGCAATAGTTCAATATCCTGATAGTGAAGGAAACATTGAAAATCATCGCAGCTTTATTGAAGATGTACATAAAGTAAATGCACAGGTGGTAATGGCGACCGATCTTCTTGCGCTTACCTTATTAACTCCTCCCGGAGAACTTGGTGCAGATGTGGCCATAGGTTCGTCCCAAAGATTTGGCGTGCCACTCGGATATGGCGGCCCGCATGCGGCATTTTTCGCAACTAAAGACGAATTCAAAAGAAATGTTCCCGGAAGAATTATTGGTGTGAGTGTAGATGCGCAAGGAAATCGTTGTCTCAGGATGGCTTTACAAACAAGGGAACAACATATACGACGGGAAAAAGCAACTTCCAACATCTGTACAGCCCAGGCTTTACTTGCGAATATGGCTGCTATGTACGCCGTATATCACGGAGCAGGTGGATTAAAAGATATTGCAAAAAGAGTGGCACTGCTTACTCAAACACTTGCTTCAGAATTGGAGGAAGCAGGGTTCGAATTAAAAAATCAAAGCTTTTTCGATACACTTACTTTTAAAATTGAGAACGAAGCGAAGATCAAAGAGATATCGGAAAAGTATGAGATGAATTTTCATTACCCGGCAAAGGGGCTTGTAACAATTTCTCTGGATGAAACCACCACGAGAAATGATGTGCTTGATATTGTAAATGTATTCAATTCATCAGCCGGTAATGATACTTCCATTGCCAGCTTTGACAATGAAGCGGCGCTGGAAAATATTCCTGCCTCACTTACAAGAACAACGGAATTTCTCACACATCCTGTTTTCAACAGCCATCATAGTGAAACGGAATTGATGCGCTATATGAAAGTATTGGAGAATAAAGATCTGTCACTTACAACATCTATGATTGCTTTAGGCTCGTGTACGATGAAACTAAATGCCGCCACAGAATTGATTCCTGTAAGCTGGGAGGCTTTTAGCAGGATGCATCCATTTGCACCTTTGGATCAGACAAAAGGATACCAATACATAATAAATGATCTTGAAAAATTATTGTGTGCCATCACCGGATTTAGCGCCTGCAGCCTTCAACCGAATAGCGGTGCGCAGGGTGAGTTTGCCGGCCTGCTGGCCGTACGCGGTTATCATGAAAGCAGGAATGATACGCATAGAAATGTAATACTTATTCCGATATCAGCACATGGTACTAATCCCGCATCGGCGGTAATGGCGGGCTTTAAAGTGGTTGTAACAAAATGTGATGAAGAAGGAAATATTGACTTAAATGATTTGAAATCGCAGGCTGAAAAATATAAAGATTCCCTTGCAGGATTGATGGTAACTTATCCATCGACTCATGGAGTATTTGAAGAAAACATCAAAGAGATTTGCGGCATTGTTCATGAGCATGGCGGACTGGTTTATATGGATGGCGCTAATATGAATGCACAGGTAGGGCTTACTTCTCCGGGTAATATTGGTGCTGATGTTTGCCACCTTAATTTGCATAAAACTTTTGCAATTCCGCACGGCGGCGGCGGCCCGGGTATGGGGCCTATTTGTGTAAACGAAAAGCTTGCACCTTTTTTACCGGGAAGAAATAATGGCGAAGGGTCAGTAAGTTCGGCATTTTATGGCTCTGCCAGTATTTTATTGATAAGCTATGGCTACATAAAATTACTTGGAGAAACAGGAATGCGACAGGCCACAGAGTATGCAATTCTTAATGCCAACTACATGAAGGCGAGATTAAAAAGATACTATAAAATATTATACACCGGTAAGGGCGGCACATGTGCTCATGAATTTATCGTAGATCTAAGGCCTTTTAAAATCAGCGCAGGTATTGAAGCGGAAGACGTGGCCAAAAGATTGATGGATTATGGGTTTCATGCGCCAACATTGAGCTTTCCCGTTGCCGGTACCATTATGATCGAGCCAACGGAAAGTGAAAATAAAGCCGAGCTTGACAGGTTCTGTGATGCACTAATAAATATTTACGACGAGATAAAAGCAATTGAAAAAGGGGAGGCAGATAAGAAGGATAATGTTTTGAAAAATTCCCCACACACATTAGCTGTGATAACTGCCGACGAATGGACTCATTCATATTCACGAAGTGCAGCGGCTTATCCTTTGGAATATTCAAGGAAAAATAAATTCTGGGCAAGCGTAAGCAGGGTGAATAATACCTATGGCGATAGAAATTTAATTTGCACATGCGAGCCGGTGGAAAGTTATGTGGAGATCGACGGTTGAAACTTGACTGTTAAATAATTTCTACTTGATAATAGAAAATTAAATAAGGAGATATATCAAATTCTTGGGCGGCAAATTTTTCAGAATTTTGCCCTAATGCCGACGGTCATGAAGGCTTACCAATTTCTTCAATTGATTTTTCTATCTCGAGGTTATTTTGCTCTTCGAGTTTTTTGTGAATTTTAAGTCCAAAACGTAATAAGATAATACCAGTTAATAATAGAAATTGTGAACCTATTAAGTATCCAATATTAAGAGAATCATTTTCTATTATTCTTGACGATAAATCAGATACGTCAAGAAGATCAACTAAAAGATTGAAGAATATTAAAAGCGCACCCACTAAGAAGTAAATATTGCGACGAGTTTTATAAGGAAATTTTTTGGCAGACAATCACGGTATTTTAGATTCGAAGACCAAATTAAAATTTTAAAATGACATAAAAAAGGCCCCGTTTTTAACAGAGCCTCAATTTATTTTAATCTTTTTTAATCTTCTTCTCGCCGGTCTCACCATCAATTTTGATTTTGGTGTCACCGTCCTTAATTTTTATATCGCCATCTTTTTCAACCTTCTTTTTATAATCACCATCTTTGATTTTGTAAGACCCGTCATCGGATTTCATATCATCGGTTGGTTAACCCCCGAGATAGCCACGGATTGTTTCTGACATCAGCCTATTCTAAATTTGCCATTTGATTTATCAGCAACCAAATTTACATGAAGAATTGCATAAAAATCAGTCGCAGGTCGGAGGGGCAAATCCGCGAGTTGC
>JBBSBD010000024.1:0-40607 GCA_038251675.1 Chitinophagales bacterium
TAACCGATGTATTATCTTCATTGGTAACCGAAGCATTTTCCAATGGCTGCCTGCTTTTTGCATCCACTACTTTTCCCCTGATAATAGTTTGCGAATGGGTTATGGTAATTGAAAAGAATAAAAACAAAAAAAACGAAATGATTATTTTAAAATTAGCAATCATGTATACATATTTAGCGCCTCCTATAATTCACGACATAAAGGCTTTTATTAATAAAATTACTTTTGCATAGATAGTATTGCAATGCAGGATTATGATAACTGCAGAGTTAAGAGCATACAAATGCCATTTACTTTATAAAGAACTTGTCTCTATAAACAGGCAATAAATTATAGTTACAATAACTACTATCCAAATGAATGTATGGCTAAGCTTTTGGAGGCGGAAAATCGGCAGAGAGGTAAGTATAAGGAAGATGTGATTGAAGAGGGAAATAATATCTTTTATTAAAATATTTTTGGCTGATGATATTTAATACAACAGTAGTAATATGATCACTGGCGGTGTTGTCTTTTTTGAAAATGCTGGAATTTTTTTCAGCATCGTTATTTTTTGTGGCCTCCGATACTTCTTTATGAACGTGAAATTTTCCATTATGTGAATGCACTGTAGCTATATGATCTTTATACCAAAACACGTGTGCAATTATATCTGAAGTGTAAGGAAGAAGTGGTTTTAAAATAATTGTTGAGTAAGAGAAAAGAAGCAAGTATGTAATTGCTGTTTTCATTTTCAACAAAAGATTTTTTTTAAAAATGTAAAATACTGATAATTGTAGCAGATAAAACAGATACGATTAATATTTGAAATTAGTTTTACAGGCTTTTGAAATTCTCATATTTTATGAAAGATATTTTCAGAATTTTTTCGACCATATCTGCCTGGTGAATGATTGTCGTACTTATTTTCCCCTTTTATATTTTTTTAAGCCTGTGAAATATTTATTGAGAAAACCGGAGAATAATCAATCAGACTTGTAGAATCAATTGGCATTATTTTTCATTATTATCAATAACAACAATAAACTATGTGAAATTTATTTCATCCCTGTATTATAAAATGCAATCGCCTGTAACTCTTTATTGATGGTACTTTCAGAGATCCTTTATAAATAAGTCTTAATCAAAAGAAGCTAAAACTTATTAATAAAAAAAACCGGGTAAGGCATTTGAACGTAGGTGACCTTGAGTTAACCAAATTCGACTCAGAAAACACATTTATCAAATTAAATCAACCTTATTATGTTAGACACAAAAACAAACGGAGATCAGCATGAGCTGATTTACGGGGCAACTGCTAAGTCATTCTCAAGAAGAAAATTTTTTGGAATAGTTGGAGCAGGTGCTGCAATTATGGCTACTGCCTCGGCTTGCAAAAAAGACGATAACAACAATAACAACACGGGCGTCGACCTCGGAAGCGGTGACACCGGAATTTTAAATTATGCATATGCACTCGAACAATTAGAAGCAGCTTTTTATTCACAAGTTGTAATGACTCCTTATTCAGGAATTTCTGCTCTTGAAACGGAATACATGACTGATATAAGAAATCATGAAGTTGCACACAGGGCCTTTTTTAAGGCTGCGTTAGGCTCCAGTGCCATAGTTGACCTTGAAGTAGATTTCTCTTCTATCGACTTTACGAGCAGGGATAGCGTACTTGCTACTGCAAAAGCCTTTGAGGATCTTGGTGTAACTGCCTATAACGGTGCAGGACAACTGATTTCAACAACAACGAATGGTGCCGCATACCTTACCATTGCCGGACAAATAGTTTCAGTGGAAGCACGCCATGCAGCACTTATAGCAGACCTTATTTCTAATGGCACATTTGCAAATACCGTAGATGGTATGGGCCTGGATGGTGCAAGAACGCCTTCTGAAGTTTTAGGCATCGCAGGCACCTATATTAAAACAAAAATCAACGCAAGTAACTTACCATCTTAAAAACTTAAATTATGAATTTACAAAATATAATATCTGAAATAGAAAAAGAAGATCCCGAAGTGTATGACAGGCTGGATACACGAAGAAATGCCATGAGAAAATTTGCAAATGTGTCTGGCAAGATAGCATTGGCATCAATTCCGTTTGCGTTAGGATCTATGTTTAAAACAGCATACGGACAATCCAGTAATACGGTGAACGATGTGCTGAATTTTGCTTTAACATTAGAATATCTTGAAGCTGAATTTTACAATAATATTGTTGGTTCACCAGGATATCTCACAGCGACAGCCGCGGCACAAGGTGCACTTTCAAAAATAAAAGATGATGAAAATAAGCATGTGGCTTTTCTGCAATCTGTATTAGGTGCAGCAGCTATCGCAAAACCTACATTCGATTTCACGGCCGGTAGCGGTTCAGGCACTGGACCATTTGCAGGTTATTTGGGTAACTATGCTGTTCAGCTCGCCATGGCTCAAACCTTTGAAGATACCGGTGTAAGAGCGTATAAAGGACAAGCTACTGCTCTGCAATCAAACAGGACAGTTCTTACGGCAGCGCTTGAAATACACTCAGTTGAGGCAAGGCATGCTTCCCATATAAGGCAAATGAGAAGGGGGTTAAATGCAGCAATTCCCTCAGGCCAGGTTGTGAAACCATGGATTACTTTAAATCAAAGTGGTATTGACTATGCACCTGCGAATTCAGCAATACAATTAAGCTACAATGGCGAAGATAATGTTACGCAAGCCGGAGCAGGTATTGTTGGAATTGGAGGAAATTCGTTTATCGATGCAGCCGCAGCCTCTGCAGCATTTGATGAACCATTGTCCAGGCAGGATGTGCTGGATATCGTTACACCATTTTTTGGATAATAACACTGTATAAACTCCTATTTAAGAAATGGCCGTGTTTGTATAAACATGGCCATCTTTTTTCTAATAAAAAGTCTTGTTTTGAAATTCGGAAAATGATTTTCTGCAGGTATCTTTAAAAACGCAAATAGGAATACATTCTTGATAACAGACGAGTTCAAAGACAAGGAATTTTACACAATCCTGATAATTAATTTCATAACTTTGAATTGTAAACTTTCAGTCACCTAAAAATTATAAATGATGTTAAGCATTTTTCTTAAACCCACATTGCTTCTTTCAATGCCTGGCGGATCAGAATGGATATTGATTCTTCTTGTAGTGCTTTTGTTTTTTGGAGGTAAAAAAATTCCGGATCTTATGCGTGGCATAGGTAAAGGAGTAAGAGAATTTAATGATGCGAAGGAGAGTGTAAAAAATGAGCTCAACCAGGGAATGAAAGAAAAGGACATTAAGCCGGAGCCAGTAACAAATCCATCTGCATAGGTTTCCTACGTTTATTTCTAATAAATATGTATTCATATATCCCCGGTATTTTCTCCGGGGATATTTTATGTTATGGACGCGTTACCCGGTCGGATAAATAAAAAATAGATTTGTTTAACTTGGGTGATGCATCCCGCAACAATGTAAATTTGTTATAGGTGCTGTCTTAAAAAATATTAAAAAAATTGTTGTATGAATTATTGGCTTGTAAAATCAGAACCGTCAGTGTACGGCTGGGAACAGTTGTGGAAAGATAAGAAAACATCCTGGGATGGCATTCGCAACTATGCAGCAAGAAACAACCTCAGGGATATGAAGAAGGGAGATGAAATATTTTTTTACCATAGTAATGAGGGAATGGAGATAGTAGGCGTCGCAACTGTAGTAAAAGAATCGTACCAGGACCCCACAACGGAAGATAAGAACTGGCTCGCGGTAGACATCAAGCCGGTAAAAAGATTAAAAAGACCAGTAACACTTATCCAAATAAAAAATGATCCAGAACTATCACAAATGGAATTGGTGAGAATTTCACGCCTCTCAGTCCAAAAAGTAAATCCAAAAGAATGGAGCAGGGTTATTAAATTTTCGGAAGGTTAATTGCATATTTAGATGCTCAATTTTAAAAAGCCATATAAGTACGCCCTTAAAAGAAGATCAAAAAAAAGGAGGCTGAATACATTCAGCCCACGTATAATAGAGAACGGATTTAAAACGCTGTCGTGTTTGTAAATATGAGTTACGGCTAATAGCCTCCGTTGGTTTTATATTTCTTCATATCCTGATTAAATATTGAAAAAAATCGTGTTTTGCTTTTAGGTACAATATTTAAATTATATATTTGCGTACCGAAAAAGAAAAAAGGTTTCAATCCTTTACTTCTTAAAAACGCTTATCCTCAGATTCCAATAGCTTTTTGCGAAGAACTAACTTTTCCATTCCTTAGAATTCGTTTGCAATTTTTTTTATACTCTAAAACTATTATCATGGAAAAGAAATTTACATTCTTTACAAGATTGTTTGTATTTACAATTTTTACACTGGTTCTTTTAGCTGCAAATCCTTTTGCAACTTCGCTTTATGCGCAAGTTTCCTGCCCAAATTCGACCATATTATTTTCAGAAGATTTTGGCACGGGCACTACTGCCACTACTAATGCCGATATTATCCCAGGATCGCTTATTTTCCAGGCAACAGGGCCTCTTACCGCCGAAGGTGTTTACAGGATAATAAATAACTCAGGGCAAAAGCCAGAGTGGCACCACTCAGCAGATCATACAGGTAACGTTGATGGAAAAATGTTCGTGGCAAACGGTGAAGCGGAGACATTTTATCGTCACGTAGTTTCAGGTACTGGTTTTGCTGCTGGTACTGCATTTTCGGTAAATCTTTTTGCAATGAATGTGGATACACTTCATACTTGCAGTTCGCCATTATTTACTACGCTTACCTACACAGCAGAGTATCTTGACGCATCCAGTAGCTGGCAGCCAATGTCTGGTTCTCCTTATATTGCATCTCCTCTTCCACAAACGACTACGCCTGACTGGGTAGGACAAGGTTCTCTATTTACTTTACCTGCAACAGGATCTTTTCAGGTAACATCGGTAAGATTAACCATCAGTGATGGTGTGAAGGGCGGTTGCGGTAACGACTTTGCTATTGATGATATCAATTTTTCACAATGCCCTGAAGGCGGCCCCACTCCGGTTGAATTTTTAAATATTACTGCGCATCAAAAAGGAAGCGGTGTAAGTATTGATTGGTCAACTTCACAGGAATTTAACAGCAATCGTTTTGAGATCGAGAAAAGTGTAGATGGAAATAACAATTGGGCTTATGTAGGCGCTGTGAGAGGTGCTGGAAATAGTTCCGTTGTAAGAAGTTACAACTTGTACGATCCAAGGCCTTATTCAGGATTTAATTTTTATCGTATTAAACAAATTGATAAAGACGGCCAGTTTAAATATTCAAAAACAGTAAATGTAAAGATCAATACATCTAAAACAGGCGTTTCAGTTTTGGCTAATCCTTTCCACAATGCCCTCACAGTTGACTTCCTTAGTTCAAAAGATGAGGTGATTAAAGCAAGGCTTATCGACATTACCGGTAAGCAGGTGGCAATTGAAAAATGGTCATTAACTACGGGAAGCACCAGAAAAGATTTTTCAAACGTTGGCAGCCTTCAGCCAGGAATGTACATTCTTACTGTATCTAACGCATCGGGAGAAATTCTTTATAATAATAAAGTTATTAAGCAATAAATTAATACACATGCATCTTAAGAAAAGGAAGCCATCATGGTTTCCTTTTTCTTTTAGCGACATTACTGTGTTAATGTTATATTTTGCTGGAATTGATCAAACCTGTGTTTTAAACAATATTCAAAATTTTTATGAAGGCCGCATCGATAAGTGAAATTAAAAGGGAACTGGAAGCAAAGAAAAATTCCGAGTTAACAGAATACTGTCTTCGTCTTTCAAAGTTTAAAAAAGAAAATAAAGAGCTGCTGACTTTTCTTCTATTCGAAGCAGGTGATATAAACAATTATGTCGGGTCGTTAAAAAAAGAAATAGTCACTTCATTCGAAGAAATCAACAATACACATATTTATTATGTCAAGAAATCTGTTCGCAAAATTCTGCGCCAGGTAAATAAGCAAATCAGGATTATAGGCTCCAGGCAGGCTGAGGCAGAATTGCTGATCCAGTTCTGTAATAGCTTAAAAGCCTTTCCGGGAACCTTGCTGAAAAATAAGCAGGTATCAAAGCTTTATGAAAATCACATTAAAAAAATTGAAAAGGCCGTTTCGTCTTTGCATTCTGATCTCCAGTATGATTTAAACAAACAGCTAAAATGATGTTTAAAATTGACAAAGGCGATCATTGATTTATTTTTTTCATTAACTTTATTCTTCATCAAATAAAAAGGAGGTATTCATGCAATCTACAGATAGAACATGGACTCCTTCGCTGGGAATTTGCTAGCGGGAATCCATTAAAATAATCTGGGCGCTTGCAGCGCCAAACCACTGGCTCACGCTGGTGGCTTTTTTTTGTCATAAAACTGACCCAAAAGAGGAAAGGACTTTTTTAGCCGAAATTACATATCTATTTTAAGTTTATATTTACAATAGAAATATATAGTTAACCTAAAACTTTTACAATGAAGCTCAAAAAAGCAATCCAGATTTTATTGTTTGCATTGGTTACATCTTCTGTGATGCCGGCTTTTGCCGGAGAGCCAACGCCTGGCACTACCACAGAAAAGACTAGCGGAGAGGCAAATTCGCAACAGGCTTTGAACCGAATTATAGAGATTCGCAACATGGACAGAAGCAATATGACCTCGTCCGAGAAGAGGGAACTAAGAAAAGAATTAAGGCATTTGAAAAAGGAGCCTAAAAGAAAGAACGGAATATATTTATCCGTCGGCGCGCTCATTGTTATCGGCGTGTTACTTATATTATTGTTGTGAAAAAAACAGGCTGTAAAAAAGCCCGGTTATTTCGACCGGGCTTTTGACACCTTTGGTAAAAAGAACTACAGTTATTTTTTTCTGTCTGCTACTACCAGCACTACACCAATCACTGCAAGAAGGCCTCCGGCATAAGTGGGCCATCCTATCCATTTGTTTTCAGTTTTGTTTATTTCAACAGGTCCTAAATCAACTACTTTCTTTTTTACTGGCACTGAAAATCCCTTAACAAGAATCATTACAATACCAATTACGATTAAAATCCATCCGGCTGCTTTCATGGTTATTTTTTTTAGTTAAGATGCAATATAAGAAAATAGAAATCGAAATTTTAATCATAAACCCACCGGCAATTTTTTGTATAAGGCAAAATTTTGCAGACTATTTTAAGCATCTTTGATATAAATAGTTTTTATGGCCCGTACCGGAAAGGCAGCACTTGGTTTTATTTTCTTAACGTTGCTGATAGATGTAACGGGACTGGGAATAATTATTCCGGTGCTTCCCAAACTTATAGAAGAACTGATTCACGGCAATATTAGCGAAGCTGCGCAGTACGGAGGCTGGCTCACGTTCGCTTATGCCTTTATGCAATTTTTATTTTCGCCGGTAATAGGTAATCTAAGCGACAAATTTGGCCGCAGGCCTGTTCTCTTGTTTTCATTATTTGGCTTTGGAGTAGATTATGTTTTTTTATCTTTCGCTCCCACAATAGCCTGGTTGTTTGTGGGCAGAATTATAGCCGGTATTACAGGAGCCAGTTTCACAACTGCCACAGCTTACATTGCAGATATCAGCGCTCCAAAGGATCGGGCAAAAAATTTTGGCCTGGTAGGAGCGGCGTTTGGGCTTGGTTTCATTATAGGTCCTGTCATCGGCGGATTGCTCGGCCAGTATGGTTCGAGGGTTCCTTTCATGGCCGCAGCGGGCCTTGCCTTTGCAAATTTTTTGTATGGATTTTTTGTATTGCCCGAATCACTTCCGGTTGAAAATCGCCGCAAGTTTGAATGGAAGAGAGCAAACCCATTTGGCGCATTCAAACAACTTAGAAAATACCCTGCGGTGGGAGCCCTCGCCATTTCATTTTTTTTGGTTTATATGGCAGGGCAGGCTGTGCAGAGCGTTTGGGCTTATTTTGGAATAGAACGATTTTCATGGAGTGAGAAATTAATTGGAATTTCCCTGGGAGTTGTAGGCTTACTTGTTGGGCTCGTACAGGGTGTGCTTATACGTTATATCAACCCAAAGCTCGGCAATACCAGGAGCATTTATATCGGGTTTGGTATGTATGCGGTAGGGTTGATCCTGTTTGCGTTTGCCACAGAGGGTTGGATGATGTTTGTGTTCCTGGTACCCTATTGCCTTGGCGGTATATCCGGGCCTGCCTTGCAATCTATTATTACGGGGCATGTTCCAGCGAATGAACAAGGTGAATTGCAGGGCGCTCTTACAAGCCTTATAAGTGCAACTTCAATAATCAGCCCGTTAATAATGACTAATCTTTTTGCCCATTTTACTTCCAAATCAACGGGGGTTTATTTTCCCGGAGCGCCCTTTTTATTGGGTGCTGTATTTATGATTGCGGCGGGTATCCTGGCATACAATATATTGAGCAAGGAGGAAGAGGGTAAAGATTATGTGGTAAAGACGCCAGGAGCCATTGGCTAAAACTTCTCGCATAAATTCGTCGAACTTTTTCTATACAAGTGGCTGGCATTAACTCCGGAATAATTCTTAATGATGGCTCATCTGCTTTAAAGCTTCGTCAACTTCTTCTACCGGCCGCTGGCATGTTTTATTTTCGCAAA
This sequence comes from Chitinophagales bacterium, assembly GCA_038251675.1. GTDB lineage: Bacteria > Bacteroidota > Bacteroidia > Chitinophagales > Chitinophagaceae > Ginsengibacter. Next base: position 8,597 of record JBBSBD010000024.1, read on the forward strand.
CATAGATCATAGTTTTACCGTCAATTAATTTGTTTTGCAGTAGCGGCATAGATCCTTCCGTACTGCCACCTATAAAAATAGATTGCGGTAAATAATGTGTATGGAATGCGGCCAGTTTATCTTGCCAACCGACGCCCACGATAGCCACTTCGTAAGGTGGCTTCAATTGCAGAGCCATTACTTGTGCCCAATTGCTGTAATATCCTAAATTCTTTTTTAGGTCTTCAATTACATTTTTAATAAGTTGCTCCGATTGCGTCTCATAATTTGCATTCTCAGAATATAGGCTCAGAATTAATAAATTTTTCGCCATCTCGCTGTTGGAAGAGGGGATTACATTATCGGTCACTTCCATTTTCCTTGCAATCAAATTGCTGTGCTGGTCATCTGTGTAAAAGAACATACCGGAAGTTTTATCGAAGAAATGTTGCTCAACATACCTGGTAAGGTTATCTGCTTTCTGCAAATAGCTTTCATCAAAGCTTACCTGGTAATACGAAATCAACGTGCTTATCATAAACGCATAGTCATCAAGAAATGCGGGAATAGTAGCCGTTCCATTTTTATAATTTCTAAATAATCCGTTGTCGCTGGCAACAATATTTTTTAAAAGAAAGTTGATATTCCTTTTTGCTGAATCTAAAAAAGCTTTATCACCAAAAGCCTGGTAAGCATCAATAAAGCCTTGGGCCATTAAGGCATTCCACGACGTTAAAATTTTATCATCTGTATGGGGACGTATCCGTCTCGCCCTCTCTGCGAAAAGTTTTTGTTTCAGCTCATTTATTTTTGCATCAAATTTTTCGGGAGAAAGATGGTATTTTTTTGCGGCATGCTGGTCTCCAAAATTAATGTCAGGAATATTCTGATGATTTTCCCAATTTCCTTTTTCAGTAATACCAAAATAGTCAACAAAAAGGGGCGCATCATTTTGCAGGACATCTTTAATTTCTTTTTCAGTCCATACATAAAATTTTCCCTCTTCACCCTCACTGTCAGCATCAAGAGAAGAATAAAAACCTCCCTCAGGAGACGTAAGTTCCCGGTTTACAAATTCAAGCGTTTCGTAAACAATTCTTTTGTACAACGGATTTTTGGTAAGCTGGTATGCGTGACTGTAAAGGCTCACCAGTTGGGCATTGTCATAAAGCATCTTTTCAAAATGCGGTGCGTGCCATCTCGCATCAGTGGCATACCGAGAAAATCCTCCACCAACCTGGTCATATATTCCCCCCTGGGCCATGTTATTAAGCGTAGTTTCAACATCCCGCAATGCATCGGCATTTCCTGACAAATAATGATATTGCAATAAAAATTCCCAATTGGAAGGCAAAGGAAATTTCATCGCACCCTTTGTTCCTCCTTTTTCTTTATCTATTCTTTGGGCAAAAGTTGAAACCATAGCAGTAATCGTATCCATATTAAAGTAAACCTGCCCATCATTCAAAGGAACATTCTCAATATCACGGATGCCCTTAGATACATTATTTGCCTGTTCATCCAGTTTCTGCCTTTCATTTTTATATAAGTCAGAAAAATATTCCAGCAGCTTTATCCAGTTCGCCTTTGGAAAGTACGTGCCAGCAAAGAAAGGCCTGCCATCGGGCATTGCCAGTGCATTGAGCGGCCAGCCCCCGCTTCCGTTTATGAGGTAAGCCGCATTCATATAAACCTGGTCAACATCCGGCCTTTCTTCCCGGTCTACTTTTATACATACGAAATGTTCATTCATTACGTGGGCGACGGCGGTGTCTTCATAACTTTCATGCTCCATCACATGACACCAATGGCATGCAGCGTACCCTACACTTATCAGCAACATCTTATTTTCTTTTTTTGCTTTGGCAAGAGCTTCATCTCCCCACGGATACCAGTCTACCGGGTTGTGCGCATGTTGTAAAAGATAAGGGCTGGTTTCGTGGATCAAAGCATTTGTATACATGTGATTTTCTTTTTCTTTTATGGAAGGAGTATTTTGGCCGCAGGAAGAAAGACTTATTAAAATAGTGACACTTAAAAAAATATGTAGCCTACTGCCTTTCATTAAACTATTAATTGAAGCAAATAAATATTTGCATGAAGTAGGCAAATTTACATTAATACATACAACCCGGCCCGTAGGGAGACATTGCGGTTTTAATTTGGGATTTAATATATGTATCGTAGAAAGTGGAATGGAGTACTTCCGGAAAAAATGATTACAGGTGATCTACAATTTCCTGTATGCTGGCTCTTTTGGTGTAGTCCGTATCAAAATGCCGGTAAGCAATATTTCCATTGGTATCAATTATATAAACAGCCGGCACCGGAAGGTTAGCGCCATTATTGCCATTTGCAGATGAGAAATCTATGCCATAACCTTTGTATTTTTCTACAGTAGCAGCGTCTAATGAATAGGCCACATCATAAGCCTTCATGATTTTTAAATGATCATCACTTAGAATGGAATAAGTAGCTTTTGTCTTTTCAATTGTTTTGCCGACCATCGCCGGCTGTTCGGGCGTTATGGCCAATACGGAAGCGCCCTTGGCAGTGATGAAAGAAAGCGAATCTTCCATGCCCTTTAATTGCTTGTTGCAATAGGGGCACCATTGGCCGCGATAAAAAATCAAAACCACTTTACCGTTTTTTAAAGCATCTTCCAGGGAAATAACTTTACCATTCTGATCTTTAGCTGTAAATTCAGGGGCTTTATCATTTACTTTAAGTCCTGCCGGGTTTGTTTGAGCCTGGCTTAATATGACAAGGACAGATATGAACGAGGTTAAAATAATTTTTTTCATGTGTTATAAAGATAATTTAAGAACCATATTAAGGTAATACGGAATTAACAGGGGTAAAGATGCATTAAAATGACAACACAGATATTTACGAATATTACATCACTGGTTAACGTAAGAAATTCTACTCAATTTTTAAGAGGAAACGAACTTGGTATTCTACCTTGTATGGATGACGCCTATCTCATAATTGAAGATAATGAGATCGCGGATTTTGGCTCTATGGGAAACTTTAAATTTCAGGATAAAAAAATTTTGAAACAGGAGACGGGAACGATGGTATTACCTGCATGGTGCGACAGCCACACACATCTTGTTTTCGCGGCAAGCCGCGAAGATGAATTTGTAGACAAAATACGGGGAATGAGTTATGCTGAAATTGCATCAAAAGGAGGAGGCATTTTAAATTCCGCAAAAAGATTAAACGACACTTCTGAAGATGTGTTATTTAACGAAGCCTGGAAAAGATTGGAAGAGTTGAGCAGGCTAGGTACCGGTGCCATAGAGATTAAAAGCGGCTATGGCCTTTCGTTAGATGGTGAATTAAAAATGCTAAGGGTTATCAGGAAATTGAAAGAAAAAAGTAAGGTCACTATAAAATCTACATTTCTCGGGGCACATGCTTACCCTTTGGAATACCAACAAAATCACCAGGCATATATAGACCTTATTACAAATGAAATGTTGCCCGTAATCTGCAAAGAGAAGCTGGCAGATTATGTAGATGTATTTTGTGAAGAAGGTTTTTTTTCTGTGAAAGAAATGGAAACAATATGCGTTGCAGCAAAAAAATTTGATCTGAAACCGAAGTTGCATGTAAACCAGCTCAACAGTATCGGGGGTGTTGAAGCAGGTATAAAACTAGGTGCACTCTCCCTTGATCACCTGGAAACATTAAATAATAATGAGATTAAAATGCTGGGTGAATTTGGTGGCGCTTCGACTTTACTGCCAACTGCGGCTTTCTTTTTACGAATGCCTTATCAGCCGGCACGTGATCTTATTAATGCCGGCGCAGCAGTCACATTAGCATCGGATTTTAATCCGGGCTCATCGCCCTCAGGCAACATGAATTTTGTAATTTCATTAAGTTGCATACAAATGAAGATGTTGCCGGAAGAAGCAATAAATGCCGCCACATATAACGGCGCTTGTGCCATGGAAATTCAAAATGAGCTTGGAAGTATCGCAATAGGAAAAAAAGCAAATTTAATTTTTACAAAACAGGTGCCATCTCTTGCTTATCTTCCCTATTCATTTGGTGTAAATTCTATAGATAAGGTGATGATCAAGGGATCTTTCACTTGATCCCCAATAAAGAAAGCTTGTATAATAACCCTTAAAAATATGTAAAAGATGGCTTCACATTTTAAGCTTTATAATAAGACGGATATTCTCTCAGTAACACATGTGCGCAAATTTGAAACCAAGCTCGGGGAGATCATTCAGGCTGCAAATGGAGATGATGTGGAAGAGGCTATTTCTAAAACCGAGGCGCCTTATGTGATCATTGGTGTACCGGAAGATATTGGTGTAAAAGCCAACAAAGGTATCGGCGGTGCGGACTCATGCTGGTTTTCTTTTCTTGATTCATTTCTAAATATTCAAAGCAATGATTTTCTAAGTGGTGAGCAAATTTTTGTTGCGGGCCATTTTGATTTCACCAAAGTGAAAAACTTAATTAATGCTAATGCATCCACTAATGAAGAAAAAGTGGAAGCTTATCGGCATGCAGTCAATATGATTGATGATGAGGTGGAAGAAATAATAAAAATAATTACCCAGTATAAAAAACTGCCAATAATAATAGGGGGCGGCCATAACAACGCATACCCTGCAATTAAAGGTTCCGCGAAAGGGCTTTTTAAAGCAGATCTTTTACAACTCGCACAAATAAATTGTATCAACCTGGATACCCATGCTGATTACAGGCCACTTGAAGGGCGCCATAGTGGGAACGCCTTCAGGTATGCCGATGAGGACGGCTACCTAAAAAAATATTGTATGTTATGCATCCATGAAAATTACCTACAGCAAAATACCTGGATAGATATTGTGGACAGTCCTTTCATCGAATGCATTACGTACGAGGATATTTTTCTTCATGAAAAAAAGAATTTTATACAGGCGCTTTCGTTTGCGACGAGCTATACTGACGACGAGTACACCGGTATCGAACTGGACCTTGACGCGGTGGAAAATGTTCTTAGCAGCGCCATGACTCCATCAGGTATTACTGCGTTACAGGCGAGGCAATATATGAACTATGCCGGCGCTCATTCTAAAGTCGCTTATGTTCATATTTCCGAAGGCGCAACAAAACTGGATAACGGTGAAACAAATATTGAAACCGGCAAACTTATCAGCTATCTGGTAAGCGATTTTATTAAGGCACATCAAAGCCAATAGTGTTTGCCGCGGAGAGACTAAGGCGACAAAGATTTTTTACTTGATAAGGTTTATTAAAGATTGCGGATTTTATCTTAGTGTCTTGGTGGGAGAAACAATAAAAAACCCGCAAGCCATCGCCCGCGGGTTTGAAAAGAATGTAATACCAAAATTATTGAGGACTCAGGTACTGCGCATAAGCATAGCCTTCCTCGCCATCATCCGTTTTTATTAACCACCATTGATCATTCGTTTTACTTATAAGAGTAACTATTTCATTGTGGGCAGCTTTGCCAACAATCGGCTGATCTGTTCCCGGACCTTTACGAATATTTAAGTTGGAGGTTTCAGTAGTAACCTTTGCTTTAGTACCGGATGAGGCGGCAACATCTACGTTCATAATAAGATCACCTGCGCGAAAATCAGGATCTATTTGGTTGTAAATATCCCAAAGTTTATCCTTTGTCGCGCCATCCGGCGCACTGCCGTCAATATGTAACACGTTATCCTGCTCCGCTACCTGTAAATTACTTACGCCTCCGGCGTTTGCCGCATCAATTAGCTGTTTGTATTTATCTTGTAATGACATAATTAATTTATTTGATGGTGAGTTGATTATCAATTTTTTTAGGCTTAAGTGTATTCAGGCTCATCATTAGGGTTTGTAAACTGCTTCTTTTAATACTGCCCGTTAAAGTAATAACGCCGTCATTTACATTCGCTGTTACAGTAGGAAAATCCTTGGTGGCATCTTTTACTCCCTGTACTAAAGTTGTATCACTGTTGATTTGCACCGGAGGTGTTTCAACCATGGGTGGAGGTGTAACAGTAACGTGATTTTCCACGTTTTTTATGCCGTTTACATCTTTGGCTGCTGAGCCTGCCTTTTCCCTTGTTGCCTCATCTTTAACCTCGCCGGTCAAAGTGGCTACACCGTCTTTTACATCTACAGTCACACCTACAGTTTCCGGTGATGCCTGCAAGGTCTTTTCGATCTGTGCCTTGAAATCAGCATCTTTTGGCTTACAGCCGATAAACACGGCAGAAGAGAGCAGAAAAAGGATAAGATAATTTTTTACAAATTTCATTGTTGATTGTTTTTAATAAATAATACTGCAATATTACAGTATTCATACTGTCAATAAAAAAGGATGCCACTTTTTGAACAGCCGTCCAGGATTTTACAGGCAGGAAAGTTTTCCACCGTCAACAGGCAGGTTAATTCCGGTAATGTAAGAAGCCGCCGGCGTGCACAGAAAGGCAACAGCAGCACCAAATTCTTCAGGAGTTCCTATTTTCCTTAACGGGATATCTTTTAAAATTTCGGCTTCCACTTCTGATTCTTTTGCCCCGGATTGTTTCATTTTATTTTCTACGATGGATTCAAATCTCGCAGTTCTTGTATAACCTGGTAATACATTATTCACGGTGATACCAAATGGACCCAGTTCATTCGCCAACGTCTTCGACCAGTTTGCTACTGCCGCACGAATGGTATTGCTCACGCCAAGCCCGGCAATCGGCTGCTTCACTGATGTTGAAATTATATTTACGATACGGCCATAGCCACTCGCTTTCATAGCAGGGAGAATTTCCTGTACAAGAATTTGATTGCAGATAAGATGGCTATTGAAGGCTTGTAAAAAATCTTCAGGTACCGCATCGGTTATTGCTCCGCCCTTTGGCCCGCCGGTATTATTTACTAAAATATTCACTGTATTATTTTTGGACATAAAATCAGTAATAGCATTTTTTACCAATTGCGGCATTTGAAAATCTGCAACGAGGTAGTTGTGGTTTTGTTTTTTAGAGTGATCCAATTTGGTTAGAGCTTCTTTCAGTTTTTCTTCATTCCTGGCCATAAGAGTTACTTCTGCTCCAAGTAGTGCAAGTTCGACAGCTGACGATAATCCAAGGCCTTGTGTACTTCCACAAACAATCGCTTTTTTGCCGGTTAAATCCAGGTTCATATAATGTATTTATAGAGCAAATATCAATAAATTAATAATCTCCCTTAAAAAAAGCCACTTAGTTGAAGGGTATTGAATAGCGATCAATACTGTATCGTTAACGGCCTAAGAAATAATTTGACAGTAAAAAGACATTACGTAAAAAGACTTTGTAAAATCAATGACAAAATTTCAAAGAGATATTCACATATTGTTTACAAACTTCAAATTCGTATCCATACCTGATTAAGTATATTTGAGCTTTCACTTACGGGGAGTGTATTTTCTGCAATTACCTTGAAATCCATAACCAGCCGACCTAAAATTTCAATAGTAAAATGTAAAAAATTCTTTTCTTTTGCCCGAAAAACGATAAAGTAAATGGCAGATAAAAACCTGTTTGATTATACCGAAGATTCCATCAAAAGCCTGGATTGGAAGGAACATATAAGACTTCGCCCCGGCATGTATATTGGAAAATTAGGCGATGGCAGCAGCCCAGATGACGGCATTTATGTTTTGCTTAAAGAAGTAATTGATAATTGCATCGACGAGCACACCATGGGCTTTGGTAAACACGTGGATGTAGAAATAAAAAATAAGACAGTTACTGTTCGTGATTACGGCAGGGGCATTCCTCTTGGTAAAGTGGTAGATGTGGTGAGCAAAATAAATACAGGCGCCAAGTATGATAGTAAGGCATTTCAAAAAAGTGTTGGCTTAAATGGTGTGGGAACGAAGGCCGTTAATGCGCTGAGCAGTTATTTCCAGGTATCGGCTTTTCGCGAAGGCAGGCAAAAGACCGCGGATTTCGAAAAAGGTTTTCTCATCAAAGAATACCGTGAAGAAAAGACAGGCGAACAAAATGGCACATTGGTAACATTCGTGCCGGATGAAACAATTTTCAAAAATTACCATTACATACAGGAATTTCTCGACAACCAGTTTTGGAATTATTGTTTCCTGAACGCAGGGCTTGTTATTAATTATAATGGAAAAAGATATGTAAGTAAAAATGGCTTACTGGATCTTCTGCAGCGCAAAACCAACGAGGATGAATTGCGTTATCCTATTATACATTTAAAAGGAGAAGATATTGAAGTAGCCATCACTCACAATAATCAATACGGAGAAGAATATTACAGTTTTGTAAACGGACAGTTTACAACACAAGGAGGAACACATCTTGCCGGTTTTCGTGAAGGATATATGAAGACCATTCGTGATTTCTATAAAAAGGATTATGAGGCCTCCGATATACGCGGAAGCATTTCTGCTGCGATAAGTGTGCGTGTACAGGAACCGGTTTTTGAAAGCCAAACAAAAACAAAACTCGGTTCGCAGGTGATGTATGATGATGGCCCGAGTGTAAAGAATTTCATAAGTGATTTCTTAGGCAGGGAACTCAATAATTTCCTTCATAAAAATCCTGAGATTGCAGATGCAATAAAAAAGAGAATTGAGCAAAATGAAAGAGAGCGAAAGGAGCTTGCGGGGATAAAAAAACTGGCAAACGAAAGAGCGAAAAAAGCGAACCTTCATAATAAAAAATTAAGGGATTGTCGTTATCATTTTAATGACAATGCAGAAGGAAAAAGCAAAGATGAAATCAACGCCCGGCGCATGGAAACCACCATCTTCATTACAGAAGGCGATAGCGCCAGCGGTTCAATAACCAAATCAAGAAATGTAGAAACACAGGCGGTTTTCAGTTTAAGAGGAAAGCCATTGAATTGCTTTGGACTTACAAAAAAAGTCGTGTATGAAAATGAAGAATTTAATTTATTGCAGCACGCACTTAACATTGAGGACGGATACGAAGAGTTGCGGTATAATAATATCGTATTTGCAACCGATGCCGATGTAGATGGCATGCATATCCGGCTTTTGTTGATGACTTTTTTCCTGCAGTTCTTCCCGGATCTTGTAAAGAACGGGCATGTGTATATTTTGGAAACCCCTTTATTCAGGGTGAGGAATAAACAGGAAACTATTTATTGTTATGATGAAACGGAAAAACAGAAAGCTGTTTTGAAATTGGGTTCTAAACCAGAGATTACAAGGTTCAAAGGCCTGGGTGAAATATCCCCTGAAGAATTCGGAAGATTTATAGGCGAGAATATAAGATTGCAACCTGTTATGCTTTTGCCCGAAGTGCACATTCAACAATTGCTTGAATATTACATGGGCAAAAATTCTCCGGCCAGGCAGGATTTTATTATCGATAATTTAAAGGTGGAATTGGATTTGGCGGAGGTTGCGGAAACCTGATCCATAATTTTTAATACATAATTAAACAAATGCATCACATAGTTTTCCAGGAACAGGACGTAATCGCTTTATCAAAGAGCTTTGAATTGGATGAGGGACTAAAAGGAAATATCGCAGAGATAAAAGATGATTTTTCCGTAGGGCCCTTAATGAATATCTATGCGACAGAAGGAATCGAAGAGCGTAAAAATTGGTGGCGGAATGTACTTGCAGGAGGAGATTACGATGGCTTTGCCGATAACGGAATAGTTGATGATGCTAAGTCGGTACAATCCGTAAAAAATAACTTAGCTGAAAACCCCGCGGAAACTGCATGGATATGGGTTGCGGCTAACAAACATGATGTATGCGGGTATTATTGGCTCGTATCGCAATTGAAAGATTTTGAAGGACGGATTCAGGTTCTGTGGCTAAACAATTTGCCGTTTATCAACGAAAAAGGTCATATTTTTTATCCTGAAAATTTATTTGAAATACCGGCAAAGGAGTTTTTGAAAGCACAGAAACTGGCAAGACCCGTTTCTTCGTCTGAGTTTGAAATAGATCCGGATGAATGGGATAAGATTTGTAACGAAAACAAAATGGTTCGTACGCTTGAAGGATATAAAAAACTTCTGCAGCATGATGCCGATTATTATGATGCGGATCTCCTGAAGTTTATAACACCTGATTGGCAAAAGGCGGCCAAAGTGATTCATCATTTTTTAAGCAAGTCCGGTAAATCTACCGGCGACGCTTACCTGCTTTGGCGTATTAAAAAATTAATAGAAGCCGGCGCAATTGATTCGCAAGGCGAATTGAAGAATATGAAAGACTTTGAAGTAAAGTTGAAAGCATAGCTGTGAATTATACTGGTTTTTACGAATGAAGAAAAGATAGCCACGAATTACACGGATTTTCACGAATGAAGAAAAGAGATAGCCACTTATGACCGATATTAACACGAGTAAAGCAAAAAATTCGTAAAAATCAGAATTCGTGGCAAAGAAAACTTGAGTCATTCGTGGTAAAAAAAATTAAATGGCAAAGACAACCAAAGAAGAATACACACATAGCGATGCCGGCCTGTCAGGCCAATATAAAACATGGTTCCTGGATTATGCGAGCTATGTAATTCTTGAGCGTGCGGTTCCGGCAGTGGAAGATGGTTTAAAGCCGGTGCAGCGCCGTATACTTCATGCCATGAAGGAGATGGACGATGGCCGCTTTAACAAGGTAGCGAACATCATTGGCCAGAGCATGCAATACCATCCGCATGGCGATGCCAGCATAGGCGATGCGATTGTAAATCTCGGTCAAAAGGAATTGTTGATCGAAACACAGGGAAACTGGGGCGATGTACGAACGGGTGATGACGCGGCCGCACCAAGGTACATTGAAGCCCGCCCGAGTAAATTTGCGCTTGAGGTTGCCTTTAATAATAAGACAACCAACTGGCAACTGAGTTACGATGGCAGAAAAAATGAGCCGGTTACGCTACCCATGAAGTTCCCTTTATTACTGGCCCAGGGCGCCGAAGGAATTGCAGTAGGGCTTGCGACAAAAATTCTTCCCCACAATTTCTGCGAGTTGATTGAGGCATCCGTGAAATATTATAAGGGTAAAAAGTTTGAGCTCTTTCCTGATTTTGCCACCGGGGGCATGGTTGACATAACCAATTACAATGATGGAATACGAAGCGGCAAAGTAAGGGTTCGTGCGAAGATCGAGGAGTTTGATAAGAAAACACTTTTGATAAAAGACGTGCCTTACGGTACCACCACCACGCAGTTGATCGACAGTATTATTAAGGCTAATGATAATGGCAAGATCAAAATAAAAAAAGTAACGGATAACACTGCTGCCGATGTAGAAATAAGTATTGAACTTGCGCCAGGCATTTCACCGGATATCACTATTGATGCCTTATATGCTTTTACCGATTGTGAAATTTCCATATCGCCAAATGCCTGTGTGATCAACGGCCAGAAACCTGAGTTTCCCGGTGTAAAAGAATTGCTTAAGATTTCCGCAGATCATACCAGGGAACTGCTGAAAAAAGAACTGGAAATAAAATTAAAGGAGCTCCGGGAAAAACTTCATTACACTTCACTTGAAAAAATATTTTTTGAAGAAAAGATATATAAGGAACTGGAGAAAAAACACGAAACATGGGATAAGGTGATTATAGCAATTGACAAAGCTTTCACTCCCTTCGTGAAACAATTGAAAAGAGAGATAACCAAAGAAGATATTCTGAAACTAACTGAGAAGCCTGTTCGCAGAATTTATAAGCTCGATATCGATGAGCTTAATGCACAGATTGCAAACCTGCAGGCTGAAATAAAACAGGTAAACCACCATCTCGATAATCTTACGGAATATGCCATTTCATATTATGAAGATTTACTTAAAAAGTATGGGAAAGGAAGGGAGCGAAAAACTGAAATAAAGTTATTTGATACCATACAGGCAAAAACGGTTGCTATTGCAAACACAAAGATTTATGTGAACCGCGCCGAAGGTTTTATCGGGACGGGGCTTAAGAAAGATGAATTTGTAGATGATTGCAGCGATCTTGACGACATCATTGCTTTTACAAAAACGGGCAAAATGAAGGTGGTGAAAGTTTCTGATAAAGTCTTTATAGGAAAGGATATTATTCATGTGGCCGTATTTAAAAAGAACGATGAACGCACTACCTACAATATGATCTATGCCGAGGGCAAAAAGGGCGTGAGCTATGCAAAGCGCTTTAATGTAACCGGTATTACCCGCGATAAAGAATATGACCTCACCAAGGGCGATGAAAAAAGTAAGGTTCATTATTTTTCGGTAAATCCAAATGGTGAAGCTGAAGCTGTTCGGGTAATTCTTACGCCTGGATGCAGCGCACGAAACAAAGAACTGGATTTTTATTTTGAAACCCTCGATATAAGAAGCCGCAACAGCATTGGAAACCAGGTTACGAAATACCCGGTTAAGACCATTAAGTTGCTGGAAAAGGGTAAATCGACGCTTGATAAACGAAAGGTGTGGTTCGATGAAACCTTTGGAAGGTTGAATGTAGAAGAGAATGGAACGTTGCTTGGCAACTTCGACGGAGATGATAAGATCCTTGTTATTTACAAGGACGGAAACTATGAACTAACGGGACAGGAGCTCACACAGCGATTTGATGTGGATGCTATTGAGCTGATGGAAAAATACGACCCTGAAAAAATAATAACTGCCGTTTACCTGGACAATGAAAAATTGCAATACAACGTAAAGCGGTTTAAAATTGAGACTAATACACTCAACAGTAAATTCTTCTTCATTAAAGAAGGTAAAGGGAACCGGCTTTTAAAAGCCACGACTGCTCCCGAGCCATTACTGGAAATGCAAAGTGGCCGGGGTACGCAAGTTCGCAGGGCAAAAATAAAGCTGAATAAAGTAGTAGAAGTTATGGGCTGGAAAGCCATTGGTAATAAACTCACCGATTATGCCAAGAGCGACCAGATGGACTGGGCTATGCCGGCGGCACTGTCTTCCCAAAAAAACTTATTTGAGGAAGATCAATAAACCAAAAAAGAAACTTTCCCTGGCGGTGATGGTATAAATTCCTGCCGCCAAAAACGTAAAAGCTCCCCGTTGGCGCGGAAGGATTACCCATATTTATATGGCATTTACTGCTACCCCTCTTTCAAACCCAGGCGGAGCGGGACCAGGTAAGGCATTATTCAGCTCTGCCCCATTGCCGGAATTACGCTCCCCAAAATAATTTTTACCATATACAATAAAGTAAAAACCGCTGCGTTTAAGTAGAAATCGCATAAAAAACAGTAAAATTACTACCTGTTAAAAAGCGTAGATAAACTTAAAACTGCACATCTTCTACTTACAAACTCGCCTCAATATCCCCTAATATTTGCGGCGAAGGAAATAAGATCATTTTTAAAAGAAAACCCACTTATGAAGAAATTCTACACTAACATCAAAAATCCGTTAACTGGTAAAAGCAGCCGTTCTGTTACTGTCGCTAAAATGTTTTTACTGGCGTTTACATTACTGGTTTGGTCCAATTTGTCTTTTGCAATGCCGGGACATACGGATGGCACTCCTTTAAAAGTGACAGACATTACTAAAAAAAGTTACAACGGATCTGATATCAGTTGTTCCAGTTCGAGTGATGCAGAACTTACCATTACTGCTACCGGTGGCACCCAACCTTATCAGTATTCGATAGATAACGGAGTAACGTATAAGCCCGGCAACGTATTTAGCGGATTAAGCGGTGGAAGAAACTACATCATTATTGTACGTGATGCAAGTTCAAATAAAACTGACGCTCAGTATATTTGGGTAAACCAGGCGCCTAACGCGGTTACTATTTCACATATACAAAAGAAGTATTATTATAATGGGAATAATGACATAAGCTGTTCATCATCATCGGATGGGGAAGTTACCATCTCTGCATGGGGTGGAACAGGCACACTGCAATATTCAAAAGACAATGGCGCTACCTATCAATCTTCCAACATTCTTGGCGGATTAGCTGCAGGTACTTATTCTTTAAAGGTGAAAGATGCCAATGGATGTACCGCATCTTCTTCGGTTACCCTTATTGCCCCTGCACCCGTTAGCGGGTCCATTACTGCGCAGGCAACCACGCAATGTTTAAGTTCAAAAACAGGATCAGTTACCATAGCCGGCAGTGGCGGGGTAGCACAATATAATTACAGTCTTGATGGCGGAGCCTACCAATACTCAGGTAGTTTTACCAATCTTGCTGCAGGCGCACACCAGGTTACCATAAAAGATAATAACGGATGCACCGGAACGATTGCTGTGACTATAAAGAATACGGTTATTGCAACGATAAGCGGCAATACAACAGTGCTATCCGGTCAGCCGGCAAAATTTAATATCGCGGTAACCGGAACTGCCGGTACCAATTACACGGTGGTTTATAAAGATGCTGATGGTAACCAGTTTACTGTTAATAGTCTCCATCCTGGTATGAACGAGATAACCACCGGAAACCTTACCAGCTCAAAAGTATACACACTTATTTCTATAAGCAACAATGGCTGCGCAGGAAGCGTTAGCGGAAGCGCCACCATTACCGTATTTTCTGATTGCAAATGGATAGGTAATACCAGCGAATGGAACGAGTCATCCAATTGGGTAAATGGATTAATACCCACAGAAGCTTACGATGCAGTAATACCGAAGACTTTAAACAACCCTGTGATTTCCGCTTCAGATGCTGCCGCAAAAAATATCACTATAAGCACCGGTGCCAAACTTACGATAACAGAACATACTTTAAAAATAGCAGGATTTATTAAGGCAGACAGCACGGCTATTATAGCTGATAAAGGAGCCCTAGAATATACCGGTTCACAGTCCCAAACTATAGATGGCAAAACTTTTAAGAATAATGCACTGCACGATCTAATCATAAATAATACAAGTGGCATTGGCGTAAATCTTGTTGGGACACTGGATATTTACGGATCATTCACTTTTACGGGAACCGGTAAGAAATTTGCCGGAAATGATTCACTTACTTTAAAATCAACAGCTACGGAAACTGCAAGGGTAGGAGATATGACAGGTAATATATTTAGCGGTAAAGTAACCGTAGAGCGATTTATCCCGGGTGTTAAAAAAGCATGGCGTTTTCTATCTGTTCCTACAAAACCGGGTCAAACAATACATGACGCATGGCAGGAAGGCCAACCAGCGAATAACACCACTTCTATAACAGGCAAAGGGATACAAATTACCAGTAATGTTTCAGGCTGGAATACCAAAGGGTTTGATTTATATACCGCCTCACCATCATTAAAGACGTATAATGCGGCCAGCAATTCATGGGTGGGTGTTGCCTCTACGTTGGCTCCCTTCTCTGCTTCAGCAGGAGGCTATATGGTATTCGTCAGGGGTGACCGCACTGCAAATGCTTTCACCTCACCGGTTACGCCTACCGTTTTGCGTACAAAAGGGGAGTTATATACCGGCGACCAGCCGACCATAACGCTTACGCCTAAAGTATTCATGTCGGTAAACAATCCTTTTGCTGCACCGCTTGATCTTAGCAAGCTTAGTATGTCGACCGACCTTTTCTTTTATGTATGGGATCCGAACCTGGGCAGCAGCTATGGTGGATACCAGACATTGTTTAAAAATGCTTCGGGAAATTATATCGCGATCCCCGGCGGCGGAAGTTATTCCAAGGTGACTAATAATGTAATACAAAGCGGCCTGGCATTTTTTGCCTACAATACCGAAGGCGGTAGTTTCACCATTAAAGAAAGTGCAAAAGCAAATGTTAATCCTGCGAGCCTTGCTTTTACGCCGGCCACCTCACCGCAGTTGCGCCAGGAGTTGATGATTGAACTTTACGGCGTTAATGGAGCCGGTAATGCGACAATCGTTGACGGAACGCTGCAAAATTTTGACGACAGCTACAGCAATAATATAGACGGGATGGATGCAAAGAAATCTGCAAACACATCTGAAAACCTATCTATCAGGAGCCATGGCCAGTTGCTGGCCGTAGAGAGAAAACAAACGATGGATACAAATGATACCACGTTTTTAAACGTCACCGGAATGAAAGCCCAGGCCTATCGTTTTGAAATCAGTGCAGCGAATTTATCATTACATGATATGCAGGGTTTTATTACAGACAAGTACCTGAACAGGAAAACCGCCTTAAATATGGAGGGAACAACTGCCTATAATTTTACGGTGGTGAATGTGCCGGGTTCGTATGCGGCAGATCGTTTTAACATCGAATTCCTTCCATTACATACATTGCCCGTAACGGTTACTTCTGTGAAGGCAACGCAGAAAAGCAAAAACATCTCCGTTGAATGGAAAGTGGAAAACCAAAGTAATATGAAGCGATACGACATTGAAAAGTCTGCAGACGGAAATAACTTTTCAAAAGTTGGAGAAGTGGATGCAAACCATGCAGACGCATCGAGCTACAACTGGCTTGATAAGGCTCCTGCAACCGGTTATAATTATTACCGCGTCCGCACGCTGGATGTAAATGGCAAATCTGCCACCACGCAAATAGTGAAGGTAATGTTCGGTGGTGTTACCGCCAGCGAAATAAGCATATTCCCTAACCCTATTATAAACGCCACCATCAATCTCCAGTTAACCAATATGGCTGAAGGTATTTATAATGTTCGCGTTTTAAATTCAATGGCACAGCAGGTTTTATCAACACCAGTTGTACACGCCGAGGGCAGCAGCTCTGTAAAAATCCAGTTAAGCAAAAGTCTTGCAAAAGGAGCTTACCAGGTGCAAATAACGGGACCGGGAGGAAATGCGCAAACTATTCAAATTATGTATTAATCTAAAGGCCGCCGCAGCACGTAAGCTGAATGCCGGTTTTATAAATTATTCAATGAATAAAGACCAACTCTTTGCAGGGTTGGTCTTTTTATTGTCCCGATTACCGGTTACCGTATCGGTGGCGTGACCGCCTGAATTTTAATTTAGCATAAGGCAACGAAGTAATGCATTAACCTATAGCGCATAGCCCGGCGAAAATCCAATATATTTATGCCATGAAAATGTTTTTGCTTTTGGCCCTATTTTTCAATGCTGTTATTACGAGTGCTCAAACAGCTACCGATTATTTTACCCTGGTGAGCGCCACTATGGAAAACCAGGTATCCGGCGCAAATGTTGAAAACAGCAGCAGAACCATTTACAATGCTACCTTCGAAGCAAAGGCAGGATATAACATTAAGACTATTTCAGGGAGGGTTAACGGCACCGAACTCATGGGGAAAATTATTTATAAAAACGCCATCAGGGATAGCGCGTCCATAGGTAAAGGTGAAACATTTATTCTAAGGTTTCAGAAGGCAAACGCTGCAGGTAATATTCCCCGGGAAAAGAATGTGGCAGTAAAAAACCGGAAAAAATGCCACAGCAGCCGAAAAAATAATACTGATAATGCGGTAATTTTTTTATCTTTCTTTATTGAAAACAACCGATATAGTTTCCCAGTTACCTGCAGTCAAAAAGTAACAGAAGGGGAAAGACAACTGCCGCAATAAAATGTTCACTGTTTATCGAGCAGATCTAATTAATAATAAAGTGAATGAAGGCCACGCTGCGTAAATAATTTTTTCACTTCAGTAATTTTTCAAATGATAATTATGAGAACAATACCCCCACGCCTAAAAAAGACACTCTTGTATAGTGCACTTTTATGCTTACTATTTGGCTCCTGTAAGGTGCGTCATGATGCAAACTCCGAAAAGGAACCTGGCGAAAAAGAAGATATTGCATTTACCATCCGGCAAGAATTTTTGCAGGAATTCGAGAAAACGAAAGACCCAAACACCAACACGGTGCCGAGGGAACGCCTGTTAGATGCCAGTGCTGCAGTTCAACAATTTTTTACCGGAAGACAAACCGCCATTTCCGGTATAAACTGGCAGGAACGGGGCCCGAATAATGTAGGCGGAAGGACCCGGGCTATACTTTTTGATAAGAACGACGCTTCGCACAATACCATATTTGCCGGTGGCGTTGCCGGGGGGATATGGAAATGCTCTAACCTCAGCAGCAACCCACCCACCTGGGTAAAGATCAGCGATATCCTGGATAATATAGCTATATCGTGCATCGTGCAGGACCCCGTGACTCCGTCCGTCCTGTATTTTGGAACCGGGGAAATTTGGGGAAACCTTGATGCACAACGCGGGCTTGGCATCTGGAAAAGTACCGATGGGGGCAGTACGTGGAATCATGTGTCTTCTACGACCAGCAACCAGTTCAACTACATTCAAAATATTGTACTCACTCCTTCGGCGGTTTTCGCTGCTACAGGTTCGGGCTTGAAGAAATCGACCGACGGAGGCAACTCCTGGGCCACCGTTTTAATAGATGCTATAAGCGATGTACAGCTTGCCGCTAACGGAGACCTATATGCGTCCAATTTTTTAGGGAATGTCTATAAATCAACTTCTGCACAGCAGGGAAATACAGGAACATGGGCCAATATCTCCGTTCCGGGCAGTCATGAAAGGCTAAAACTGGCGACAGCGCCATCTGATGCCAACAAAGTGTATGCGCTTTGCCAGCAGGCGGGCGGCAATGATGTGGACGCCATATACCGCACGGATGATGGCGGTGCTAACTGGGTAAGTTGCGCAGTACCTACCATCATTGACCAGGGTAACAACTCCAATTTTACCCGGGGGCAGGCCTGGTATGATCTTGCAGCGACTGTAGATCCCAATGATGCCAGCACCGTAATAATAGGAGGGGTGGATGCCCTGCGCTCTACAGACGGCGGCACCACCTGGAATCAAATTTCTACCTGGTCCTTGTTTGGCGCACCCGCTTCATTCCTGGCGACCGTTCATGCAGACCAACACGTTATATTATACTCCCCGGGGAGCTCCAGCAAGGCAGTGTGGGGCACCGACGGCGGCATTTATTATACCACGAATGTAAATGTAAACGGGTCCACCATCAAGCCCGATTTTTTGAATAAAAACACGGGTTATAATGTAACCCAAACCTATGCCGGTGCCATGGATCCCACAGCAGGCTCCAATTATTTCCTGGCAGGGGCCCAGGACAATGGATCGCTCAAGTTCCCCAACCTGGGCGGTATTCAAAACACGGTGGCCGCCAGTGGCGGGGATGGTGCATTTTGCCACATTGACCTGGCAGCGCCTGCTAACCAGATCACTGCTTATGTGTACAATGTGTACTACCGCTCTACCAATTCAGGGGGATCTTTTTCGAATAAAATAAATGATCAGAACCACGGTTCCTTTATAAACCCCACTGATTTTGACAGCAGCACCAAGGTGCTGTACGGCGATTATTCCAATCCCAGTACCGGCGCAGGCGGGATATTCGCCCGATGGCTCACCACCGGTACTACCAATACCGGGGTAACGGTTACCGATTTTGGAACAGCCAGGGTAACCAATGTGTATGTATCTCCCAATGTTGCCGACAGGGTGTACTTTGGCCTTTCCAGCGGAAGTGTGGTATATGTGAACAATGCCAGTACGGCTACAACGGCAACGGTTACCAGTACTATTATAAAAACCGGTGTTGGCTCGGTCTCCGGTATTGCTATTGAACCGGGAAATGAAAATCATATATTGGTAACCTATTCAAACTATGGAGTAACCAGTGTTTTCGAGACCACAAATGGCGGTACTTCCTGGATCAATGATGAGGGCAATTTGCCGGATATGCCGGTGCGGTGGGTGGTATTTAATCCGCTGAATTACGACCAGGCGCTCCTGGCTACGGAACTCGGGGTATGGAGCACAGACAATTTGAACAGCACCGGTACACTTTGGGCTCCCACTAACCCGGGCCTGGCAAACACACGGGTGGACATGCTCAAAGTACGCAGCTCGGACAATACGATTTTAGCTGCTACCCATGGCCGTGGCTTATTTACAACCACGCTTACCAATACGGTGTTACCGTCAGTATATTTTGAAAAGAGCGGCGTGTCAGTCCCCGAAAATGGCGGAGGTGGTACCGCCTGCAGCCCGGGAACCAGCGTGGTGCCGGTAAAGTTATACCTGACATCTGCTGCTGCTGCGCCGGTAACCGTACAGGTTGCGGGCACTTCCAGTTCTACCGCTGCTACCGGCAGTGACTTTAGCATAGGCACCCCTTCTGTTACCTTTCCAACAGGCACTACCGGGCCGCAAACCGTAAATGTGACGATAAAGGATGACAGGTCTTTCGAAGGAAACGAATACATAAGTCTTGGCTATACCATTACCGCAGGCGGGTCAGCGGCCACCGTTGGAACCACTTTGCAGCATTACGAAATTGAAATTGTTGATGATGAGGTTGCCGCCAGCGGCGGGTTTACCAATATTGTAACGAGCGGGCCGGTTACCACCAACTTAGGGGGATCCAGCCCTGTGCAGGGGACCCAAACGGACAAAAAGTCCCAATATCTTTACCTGGCTTCCGAGCTTTTAGCAAATGGCGTTAAAGCGGGCGTAATCACCAATGTGAGCTTCGTGGTAAATTCCAAGGCGAGTTCAGCACCTTTCAAAGGCTTTACCTTCAGCGTGGGCCCCACTTCAGCTGTCAATCTTTCAACGGGTTTTGCGACCTCGTCTGCCTGGAAGGTGATAACCTCCGGTGACTACAATACCAATTTTGGAAACAATGATTTCTCCATACCGGGTGGATTTACCTGGGATGGGGTTAGTAACCTGGTATTTGAATTTTGTTATAACAATACCGTTGCCTTTGGCGGAGATGATATTCTCACAGGTGAAGGAACTGCGTATGTAAGCCAGGCTAAAAAAGCATCCACCGTTCCTGCGGATGATGGATGTGGTTACACGGCCGCCACCCTCGTAAACAGCTTCAGGCCGGTGTTTACCTTTACCCAAACGATTCCGCAAACTTCTATAAGTACACTGCTAAGCAGCACCAGCCAGGCGAAGTTCAGCGCCGCGGATAAGGTCTATTTCTTTGATGGATCCGGAAAAATAATAGCCTCTATTCAAAATCAAAATTCACTCGATTACGGATGCACATCAGTAACGATCGACCGCGCAGGCACGGGTTCTTCTCAATTTGTCTTTGTTGGGGCTGCCAATTATTTAATGAATAAAACCTTCAGGGTAATACCGGGTACGTATCATGCGGACGGGGTATATACCATAACCTTATACTATACTGCGGCTGAAAAAGCAGGATGGGAAGCGGCTACCGGCAACTTATGGAATAATATCCTGCTGGTAAAGACATCCGGGGCTATATCATCGGCAACTCCAACGAATCCCGGAGGTGCAGGCAGTATTGAAACGGTGACGCCTGTACGCGGAACTTTTGGCACCGATTATACATTGAGTTACACATTTAATGACGGCTTTTCAGGCTTTGGAGCGGGCATTATTGCCTCTACGTTGCCTGTTGGCCTTTTACATTTCGACGGCACAAGGCAAAATTCCGGCGTTCTCCTGAAATGGAATACCGAAAATGAAATTAATACCCGTTATTATGAAGTACAGCGTTCTTCAAACGGGATCGATTATGAATCTATTGGAAATGTGAAATCGTTTGGCCTCACAGGCGGTGGCAGCAGCTATTCACTGGTGGACGGCAAGGCAGGTATTGTAAATTATTATCGTTTGAAAATAACGGACTATGATGGTGTATTTACTTATAGCAAGATCGTTTCAGTGAATATTCCCGGTTTGCGTCAAAAAATATATGTGCTCAATAACCCTTTTTCGAATGTAATCCGCCTAAGGTTTGGTAACCAGCCGAAGGACAAAGTAAGTCTTCGGTTACTTGATCCTGCTGGCAAATTGGTAGTGGCAAAAGAATCCAGGGATGTGGGCAATACATTGGAACTAAACGTTCCTTCCCGCTATACCAGCAAGGGCATTTATATACTGGAAGCTGTAGTAGATGGATCCCGGTTTGTATATAAATTGGTAAGGGATCAGTAAGACTGCTTAGCGCTGCTTATTGGTAAAAAGAAAGGCCTGCTGTTCAATTACTTTGATAATTAAACAGCAGGCCTTTATAGTAATATTCGCCCTGGTACCAAAGGAAGACCGGTTTACCTAATTCCTTCTTTGCGTCGATCCTGGTGACGCCTTATATCGCCGCCGAGCCTCTTTTCCGCAGGTGCTTTGATATACATAGGATGGCAAAGCGCACCATTTACGGACATCGTCGCTTACTTCTTTGTCAACTCTTCGATCGCCTTTGCAAGCGCTTCCATTTTTTCATTCATTTTATTTATTTGCTCCGCCTGGCTTTCTATTTTCTTATCCTGATCCTCAATGATCTTTTGCTGTTCCTGTACCGATTTCACCAAAGGCATAATGAATTGCGTATAAGCGAGGCTGTAATGGTCTTTTTTATCCGATGGAATATGAAGCCCATCAAAATTATATCCCAGTTCAGCGGCTATTTTTTCTACATCCTGGGCGAGAAAACCGGTATGAAGTTGTTTAGGCTCCCCGTAAGAGGCCACTTTGGAATTGCTTTTATCAATAATACCGGTTTTGGTATATTCAGATAATTTATTCCCGTCGAAATAATACGTTACGGGAACCAGCTTTTTTATGAAATCCAATCCCGGCACATTCTGCTTAATATCATATTTAAACCGGGCATCGGAAGGAAATGAATAGGCTACCTGTCCTTCGATCACGGTAACTGAGGTATTGCCGATCCGCACTTTATTGCTGGCATCTGCTATGGCACCTGCTCCAAGCGCCGTTGCATTCGTCAGCCCGTCGGTTGAGACATTGGCCCCGCTTCCCAGCGCCGTATTGGAGTTACCTGTTGCGTTAGCCGATAAACTGTTAGACCCGATCGCCGTATTCGAAGTGCCGGTAGAGCCGGTGTTGCCTGCCTGGAAGCCCCAGAAGCTATTTAACAGGGTATTGTCAATTCGCCCCGCGTTTTGATTATTCACCCTTACATTGAGCGGGGTGTTATCGGACGTGCCAATAAAATTAGCCGACCCGGTGCCCGTGTTTCCAAGGGTTCCCCATTTTGCATCGAGCGCCGCCTGTGCGGCAGCAGAGACCGGTTTATTGACATCGCTTGTATTATCAACATTTCCCAGGCCAACCATGCTTTTGGTAATGCCACCTACCGTTCCGGTAAAGGTGGGGCTTTCCAGGAAAGCAAATGTTTTCCTTGCATTGCCGGTGGTGATGGTGCCGTAGAAATTATCATTCAAAAACTCGATGCCTCCTGCCAGGGTGCCTGAGGCCAAAGGGCCGGAATTGAGTCTAAAGGGTACGTGTCCGGTATTACCCGGTTTAATTTCGAAATAGGCCTGGGGACCAAATAATCCGACACCCACATTTCCATTTGTCTGGATCCCAAAAAAGCCGGAGCCTGATAAACTGTAGATGTTAAACCCTCCGCCAAAAGAACCGACCGTTGCTGAATTTTGCCAGTATCCTCCATACTGGTTTAGCCCAAAATTGCCGGCACCGTATCCATTTTGAATTTTGATGACTGTATTATTGCCCGTACCGCTGGGAGGGGCGGGTAGGTTCTTGAAAACATGCAATACCGTTGTAGGCACTGACGTTCCTATGCCTATATAGCCCGGAAAAGTCGGGTCGCTCACAATGCGCATCGCTTCAATAGAACCATTGTCCCCTACAGTAAAAACATGATCCGCGCCCAGCACTCCTGCTCCTGTTGTAGCCTTGTAGGTCATTCCTGAATTGGTTGATGTAGAGCCAATTAATGTTTGACCTCCGCTTACACCAGTGGATAAATCATTGGTGACATCATTGCCTGTTCTTGTTAATCCTGCGGCAAAGCTAATCGGTGCTTCCCTCAAGCTATTTTGGTAAAGCGTGGTATAGCCTGTTACCGGATTGGTACTATCTGCATTGTCTTTTTTCAGCAAAATGGCGGCTGTGTTTGCACCCAGGTTTGCCTGAACAGAGTCCCGTGCTTTGTTACGGCTGTACACGGTGGCATAACCGGTATTGGCAACACTGTCTATGTTGTCTTTTTTCAATAAAATGGCGGCTGTGTTTGCACTTAGGTTTGCCTGCACCGAATCGCGTGCTTTATTGCGACTGTACACGGTGGCATAACCTGTATTGGCAACACTATCTATATTGTCTTTCTTTAATAAAATGCCGGCCGTGTTTACACTTAGGTTTGCCTGCACGGAATCGCGTGCTTTGTTGCGGCTGTACACGGTGGCATAACCGGTATTTGCAACACTGTCCATGTTGTCTTTCTTCAACAAAATACCTGCTGTGTTTGCACTTAAGTTTGCCTGCACAGAATCGCGTGCTTTGTTACGGCTGTACACGGTGGCATACCCTGTATTGGCAACACTGTCTATGTTGTCTTTCTTCAATAAAATGCCGGCTGTATTTGCACTTAGGTTTGCCTGTACGGAGTCGCGTGCTTTGTTCCTGCTGTACACGGTGGCATAGCCGGTACTTGCAATGCTGTCCACATTATCTTTCTTTAATGAGATACCGGCGGTGTTTACATTCAGGTTTGCCTGTACGGAGTCGCGTGCTTTGTTCCTGCTGTACACGGTGGCATAGCCGGTATTTGCCATACTGTCCACATTATCTTTCTTTAATAAAATACCGGCGGTGTTTACATTCAGGTTTGCCTGTACGGAGTCGCGGGCTTTGTTACGGCTGTACACGGTGGCATAGCCGGTATTTGCCATGCTGTCCACATTATCTTTCTTTAATAAAATACCGGCGGTGTTTACATTTAGGTTTGCCTGTACGGAGTCGCGGGCTTTGTTACGGCTGTACACGGTGGCATAGCCGGTGTTCGCAATGCTGTCCACATTGTCTTTCTTTAATAAAATACCGGCGGTGTTTATATTCAGGTTTGCCTGTACGGAGTCGCGGGCTTTGTTCCTGCTGTACACGGTGGCATAGCCGGTGTTCGCAATACTATCCACATTATCTTTCTTTGCCAGAATACTTGCATTATTCAAATTAATGTTTGCCTGCACGGAGTCGCGTGCTTTGTTCCTGCTGTAAACGGTGGCATAGCCGGTATTAGAAACACTATCTACATTGTCTTTCTTTAAGGAGGGCGCTCCAGTGCTGAGTATAACCCAGGTTGACCCGTTCCAGTAATAATAGCCCGGGCTTACCGCGTTAGGACCCGCAGTCGTAGCTGTATTAAAAACCAGTAATGATGCAACGGGAGCGGGGATGGTGCTGACATCATCGGTTCCCGTAAGGGTTACCCTCGGTACCAGCAGTCCTTTGGAAGGGCTGTTTACGTCGAGCATGGCGGCCGGGTTTGGCGCCGAGCCATCATTGTTAATACTAACACTCTGTGCAAAAGAAGGAGCAAAAAACAAAACTGTAATTACAGAAAGTAAAAAATACTTTTTCATGTGAGGGATTTATATGTAATAATTGTAAATACTTCTTGTGAGAGGCCTTTAGCAGTTTATGGTAAAAAAATCTTTAACAACAGCGCACATTTTCACGGAAAAGGATTAGCACAGAACGATAGAGGATTATGAGAGCGGAAATTAGATAAAACGGTTAGCCATTTTGTTCCCAAAAAAAAGGAAGACCTTGTAATTTTGGTTGTAATAAGGCTGCAATATATAAATTGTATTTTAAATACCACAGAATTTCAACAGAATTTTGTATAAATTTCTGCTGCTACAGTCTTTATTTCCAGGAATATATTCCTTTTGGCAAACGCTAAAGATCTAAAGGAATTGCATTAGACAGGCTAAAAAACCGATTTTCATTAAAACGCAGCCAAAATAATTTGAGATGAGCCCTTTGAACCGCCTACATAGCCGTACATTAATATGCGCCCTATTTTTTGCCCTTTTTTTCAAGGCATATTGCCATTCAATTTGTTACTAAGTGAGGACATTTTTATCGACCCACCCCTTATTTTACCTCCCGGGGGACTTTTGGTATTACACACTGCTCATACACTATCCATACATTATCTATACACCATCCATACATTATCCATACAGTGTCTTATACTGAAAAAACTTTTACATCTTTTAAAACCCAACCAACCCATTGCTCCACAAGACACTGCCTTTCAAATTGCTAGATTAGTCAGCAGGTACATAAACAACATACCCTCTCGGAGGTGCCCAAAATCCACCCGCGCCCAATCCATCTGTCCATTGTTCATCAGGAACACCGGCATTGTCTTTTCCTCTCCATGCATTGGGAATAAAACGCGTACTTGCCCATTGAGTATTTACAAGACGTCCATTCCATCTCCCCGCATTGTTTAAAACTAAGATCAATCCTTTCTGGTTAACTGTCCCTCTTCGCTGCATTATATAAAGATCATCATCACAGTACAAAAAATCAGTGTGGCCTCCGGCAAACTGTTCATGCACTTTTACCAGTGCCGCAATGCCGCTGTTGTCATCTTCCTGCGCCAGGTTCCAGTTGAAATAATCCTGCCAGAATACACATGGGTATCCCTCATGGGTAAGTATATAGGCATAGGCAAGCATCTTATCATTCACAATCGGATCGGTACGAACGATGTCATGATTTTCTACGAAGGTTACCGCCAGTCCGGAAAGGCCATTCGTAATTAACGTTCCTTTTTGAATGAGGTTTTTAAGGCTGAATCCGTATGTGTCGCAAAGTTCTTTCAACCTGCCACGCAGCGGAAAATCAAATGCAGTTACCGGATTATCGGAATAGACATTGGTTTCTTTTAGCCATTCTGAAATTGATGTATCAGAATCCCAATATTCGCCCACACCGAAGGGAGAGAAACCTATCTTGTCATTTTTTTTATAGAGCCTTTCAAGAATCGCTGTGATTACCCATGTTCCGTACCCTTTCACAAAGTCATATCGCAGCCCGTCAAAACCGATATCCTCAATAAGCCAGCGTGCATACTCCATGAGTTCGCTATAGACATACGGATTTCGGTGGCAAAGATCAGGCATACCTTCAAACACCTGGTCGTCCATTCTTTCGAAATAGGCAGGATGGTAACAGGTCCAGTCGCGTGGAAATTTGCCGCTCCCCGGGTTATATTTTGTCCAGCGGCTTTGCCCGTCAAATAAATTTAACTCCGTTTCATCGGCACCGTTAGTATGATTCAATACCATATCAGCATATACCTGCATATCATGCTGGCGGGCTTCGGCGACAAGCTCTTCAAGATGTTGGCGCGACCCAAACCACGTAGGTACAGAACTTTTCTGATCAATATCTCCCAGGTCATAATAATCATAAGGATCATATCCCATTGACATACCTCCCAGGTTAGCCGCCTTGCAGGCTGGCGGTAGCCAGAGCGCCGTAAAGCCAACATCTTTAAGCCCCTTTATTTTTCCGTTTATGAAATTCCACCATTCGAATTCTTTGTCTTCCAGTTTGGGACAGTCCCAATAGAAAGATTGCATAATTACTCCCATGATTGCTTGTTTTAATTGTTTATAATTAGTAACTCTTTAATTACTTCAAAAACAATCGTAAATAAGAATAGGGTGAATTTTTCAATTGGTTCTTTTCAAATGAAGGAGATTGAACAAAGCTATTGCGAAGCAACGGTATTAAATTTTTTAGCTGAAGCAAATGCCTTTGCTATTAACAAGCAAAGAATAATGTAACCAATGTTGTGAACCGACCACATCTTGTCAGCCACTTCCCAATCTTCAACCAGCATAGCGTCGTAAAACAGGAATACAAAAAAATTAATCACTACAAAAATACTTAGGCCCGTGACCACATAAATATCTGCCCCCGACATTAATTCATCGCTATCATTTTTGAGCTTTGATAAATAGTATAATAAGCAGTAGACCAGCAGCAAAAAAGCCTCTACGGTAAAAAGGTGTGATCCGATACTGTTTTGATCAAAAAAATCTTCGTACCAGGTGAGGTCAATAATTAATGCGGCCAGGTAAACCAAGGCAATAGCCTTTTTAAGCATTGTGTAATATGGCTGCTTTAAACCCATGAAGAAATAAGTGAAGCAAACAAACCGCACAAGGGAATGGATATTATACAGGTAAAGATTTTTTTGCAGCCAATAAGTTTCCGGAAGATGATGCTTAAAGTCTCCAATAAAATCGCCTATTATGTTAATTGGAAGGGCCAGCAAAATATAAATGATCACAGGCCGTAGAAAGGGTGGTTGGTTTTTGTGCTTGAGCAAAACAAAAAGGGGGACCAGGGGTGCCCAAGCTTCTGACCAGTCAAAAAAATATTGCAAATAAATGGAAACGTTGTGCATGTTAAGTCATTGAGTGCCTCTATGATAATCTTATTGATTAATTATATGGCAGGATATTCGTTATAGAAAATATTATTCAAGTACACGTAAACTTTCCGATTTTTTTGCGGAGTAAAATCCTTTCGCAATAAACAGGCACAGAAAAATATAGCCTACATTGTGAACCGTCCATATTTTATCTGCAAGTGTACTATTTTCATTCATTATCGGTATGTAAAAAAGGAACACAAAGAAATTAATGGCTATGTAAATGCTAAGGCCGGTAACGATCCAAAAGTCTGCATTGTTTGAAAACAATGGCCCATCTTCTTTTAACCTGGATAAATAATATAACAGGCAATACACAAGAAGCAGGTAAGTTTCTGCGGTCATTAGATTGCCATTAATATGCAGCGGGTCGAAAAACTTGTCCAATAAAGTAAAGTTCAATAATAAAATCCCTATATACAGGAAAGGTATTATCCTGGTAAGGGTTGAATAAAATTTCTGTTTTGCGAGAATAAAAAACAATGAAAAGCAGCCAAATCTTATAACTGAATGCAAATTATAAACCAGGATATTGTTATGCCATGGCAGCGTTATACCTAAAGCCCGCTGGTTGGAAATCACATTTGCAATAACATTTAACAAGAGTGCGGCAACTATATAAATGTAAACCGGCTTAAGATACACCGGCTGCTTTTTCACAGGCCACATACAATATACAGGTAGAAGCAATGCCCATACCTCCGACCAGATTAGTACATTATTGATAAATGATTTCATTGCTGTACGGGAGCCCGGCAAATCGCAGGGGGGCAGGGTTGTGTGATTGAACTTGGTATTACCATTGCACTCGAATCAGGAGTAATTTTACCGGGTGTTATTGTGTAATAAACATAGTGGTTTGAAGGGTCTAATTGCGGAGTAAATACTAAAAAATCATAGTTGACAATAGCCTGCGTTCCTGGGTCGGTCAGTGCTTCCAGCAAATTTTGCCGGGATGCCATTTGATTGCCCATAATCAGGCTGTCTTTAAAAATTTTAGGGGCTGTGCCACTGTCCATTAAATTATAGGGAATGGTATTGATGGGAATATTACTGGTGTCGAAAGCATAAGAAATAAGTGTAAACGGATTCTTGCTACTTTGGCCATTTGTTGATTTAAACTGCAGCACCAGGTAGCTAAAAGATGAATCTGCCAGTAATGCCTGTATTTCTGCTTTGCCGTATTTTAGAGTTGAATAGTTAAGCGAAGACTGGCAACCACTTAGAATTGTAATTACTAAAATAATAATTACATACTTCGGCATGATCATTTTTAAATAATAAGAACGCGAAATCTTAAAACTTTTCATGTTTAAAATATTAATAGGTGAGATAATACTTCCCTGTCTTATGAATCGGGGTGATGAATCAAATAGGTAGCAGTCTTAAAAAAATTCTGGAAATAAAAGGAAGCCTTTGGGGGATTTCTAAAAAATTGGATAGTCTAAATTACTCTTTCATATTTTAATATCAAAGGGTGAATTCACCTGTTTTTTAAAATTACGGAATAGGAGTCTTTTAAATGTGCAGGTTACTAAAATAAAAAACGGCAGGATATTACTTCCTGCCGCGTCATGCGTGTAATTGTTCTATAGCTGGGGTTTAATTAATTTTTCAATATCGTAAATTCAACCCTGCGGTTAAGCTGTCGCCCATCATCGTTGTCATTAGATGCTACTGGTTTCGATTCACCATAGCCGTGAGATGTGATCCTGCTGGTATCTATCCCCTGGGAAATAATGTATTCCATTACAGATCTTGCACGGTTATCACTTAGCTTGAAATTATATTCATCACTGCCCCGACTATCGGTATGCGCACTCATTTCAATTTCAATTTTCGGATTTTCGTTGAGTAATTTAACTACACGATTAAGCTCGATATAAGATTCAGGGCGAAGATCCCACTTGTCAAAATCAAAGAATACATTGTTCAATCTTACTACCTGTCCTATTTCAATAGGAACAAGGTAAAGGTCTTTATGAATTTCTTTATAGCCTTCCTTAATCAATGAATCAAGATTAAAGTTTTCAGATATAGCGAAGAAATGATCCGCAGTTGCTCTTATGCTGTAATTTCTGTTATACGGCAGTACCATTTTAAATGAACCGTCATAAGGGTTTGATATACCAGTACCTGCTTCCACGCCATCCGGTAATGTTTCATAAATAAGTGAAGCGCTTATGGGCTGTTTTGTTTTAGCATTATATACATTGCCACTTACCAACACAACAGGATCTGGCTTTTCTTTTTCCAGCAATTTTATTTTTACGATATCACTTGCGCCATAGCTATCTTCCCCTGTAGTCATATAAGCATATTCGCCCCCTGCATCCATTGTAAAAAAAGCATCCCACTCGGGAGTGTTTATGGGGCTGCCAAGGTTTATAGGATCGCTCCATTTCGTCCAGCTATTATCAAGCCTCTTCGATCTCCAGATATCATTATCACCAATTCCGCCGGCGCGGTCACTGCTAAAATATAAAGTCTCACCATCCGGTGCCAGGTAGGGAGTCATCTCGTTACTCTTTGGAAGATTTATTTTTTTTCCAAGGCTCTTTGGCTCACTCCACGTACCATCGGGCAACGCGAAGCAAACAAAAATATCATTGTTACGGCTTTGATATTCAGGTGTCATGTAGAGTAGTAAGGTTTTTCCATCACTGGCCATGCTTGCACCATATTGTGCCCCGCGATCATACTTTCCGTAATTTCTTATTTTCAGCATTTCGGGCCTGCTCCAGTTACCGGACTCAGTGAGGTAACACATACTTACGCCATTGCCCATATAGTCACCATCTTCAAAAGCATTTCTTATCAGTAGTTGATTATTGTCAGGCGATATCCAGAAAACAGCGTTATAATCGGTAGTATTCAGTGGCCTGCCAAGGTGTACGGCGTGGCTCCATGTTCCCGTGGCAGTGTCTCTTTCAGAAAACCAGATGTCCTGGGAATTAGGCATCGTATTAAAATTAGTATTGTGCGGGTCGTTCTGCCTTATGAAGAATAGCAGGTTTCCGTCGGACGAGATGGTTGGCCTTAATTCGGCCAGGCCGGTATTTATATTTTCCCCGATGTTCTCTACTTTGATAATCGTCTCTTCTGTAATGATGTTTTCTTTTTGAGGCACTAGTCCTAATGTGTCAGCAACATCTTTTGGAGGCTGGGCGATTGAATAGAGAATAGAAAGGTTTGCAATAGAAAGAAGTAAAATTTTTTTCAAAAGATTGGATTTTAACTGTACACATAACGAAGAAAGAGTGGGAATATTTTTTAGGAGGATCCTGTGGCGAGAATTTTAAAATACCTCTCTCCGCGAAAACGCTGATACTGCCCCCATTGCAGGTGTTAAAAGCCATTGTTCAATAGAAGTTTTGCACAGAAAACTGCAGTAAAAAATTACCTTTTGAGGCGTCACTTTTTGAAGACAAAGTTTGTATATAACCGATGTCGAGCCTTGCATTTACTATATTTATTTGCAGCCCTGCACCAGTGGCAGCCCATACGCGGTTATCTGCACTGTGGTTGCTGATTTCCCCGAGGTCAAAATATAAGACAGGTTTGATACTGTAAATATTAGCCTTGTCTGCCAGGTAATTTATTGTGGGCCTGATATCCCTGTTTACAATTCGTTCCGCAGCAGAATCAGCAGCATCATCGGAAAGCCCCTTGTTCAGGGCCAGGTCATCGGCTATAAAACTTTCGGCGGTGTTCACCTGCCCCTTGACAGCACTTCGCATGGTGATATGCGGATCTTCCTCCTGAATCACACTATCGGGTATTAAGGGCCTGGACCATTTCGTAATTGGGATGGAACAATTTCAGTTGATGCCCCAATAAGAAGTTCCCCCGGTATTTGCA
>JBBSBD010000025.1:0-37160 GCA_038251675.1 Chitinophagales bacterium
CAAATGCCAGCCCTATGGTAACCGCTGGATTTAAATGAGCGCCGCTAATTGGCCCGGCAATGACAACCCCAACAAAAACGCCAAGAGCCCATCCGGTGGTAATAACAATCCATCCCGCATTATTTCCTTTAGTGCCTTTCAACACCACATTTGCTACTACACCATTACCTAAAAGAATTAAGAACATGGTACCTATAAGTTCGGCTACAAATTCTGACATAAATTTTGCTTTTTGATTAAGAATATATTACGCGCTTATTAAGAAATTATTCTTCCGCCCATACTTTACATGCCTTCACGGCTTTGTGCCAGCCTTTAATTAATTCATCGGTATTGCTATTTTCCGCAGGTTTAAAAACCCGGTCTGCTTGCCACTGTTGCTGAATTTCGTCCATATCTTTCCAAAAGCCCACAGCAAGCCCGGCCAAATAGGCCGCTCCAATTGCAGTCGTCTCGGTAACCTTTGGCCTTATCACGATCGTGTTTAAAACATCTGCCTGTATTTGCAATAATAAATTGTCTATTGTAGCGCCGCCATCTACCCGCAGCTCTTTTATTTCTGTTCCTGAATCTGCCTCCATGGCCTT
This sequence comes from Chitinophagales bacterium, assembly GCA_038251675.1. Taxonomy (GTDB): domain Bacteria; phylum Bacteroidota; class Bacteroidia; order Chitinophagales; family Chitinophagaceae; genus Ginsengibacter. The sequence goes on from JBBSBD010000025.1 coordinate 588, forward strand.
TAATACTTCCATAGTTTGCAATGCAATACTTTCTAAGGCGGCCCGCGCAATATGTGCATCTGTGGTGCCCCTTGTTAACCCAACCATCATTCCACGTGCATAAGGATTCCAATGCGGAGCGCCCAGTCCTGCAAAAGCGGGCACCAGGTACACGCCACCGTTATCTGTAACTTTTGAGGCTTTTTTTTCTATTTCGGAAGAGGAAGAAATGATTCCCAATCCATCGCGAAGCCATTGAACAACCGCACCACCTATAAATATGCTTCCCTCAAGAGCATACTGAACCTTATCGCCAATTTTCCATGCGATTGTTGTTACCAATTTGTTTTTAGAAATTATAGGTTTATCGCCAATATTCATCAGCATAAAACAACCAGTGCCGTATGTATTTTTTACCATACCTTTTTGAGTACACATTTGGCCAAATAACGCCGCCTGTTGATCACCGGCAATACCTGCGATAGGAATTTTAACAGCCAATATATCTCCTGATGTTTCACCATAAACCTCGCTGGAAGATTTGACTTCCGGCAACATACTTACGGGGATGTTCAACAGTTCTATTAATTCATCATCCCATTGTTGCGAATGAATATTGAAGAGCATTGTGCGTGAAGCATTCGTAATATCTGTTACATGAACTTTTCCTCCTGTAAGATTCCACAACAGCCACGAGTCAACAGTACCAAAGGCAAGCTGCCCTTTCTCAGCTTTCTCCCTGGCACCATCCACATTGTCCAGTATCCATTTTATTTTAGTTGCAGAAAAGTAGGCATCTACTATTAAACCGGTCTTTTCCTGGATCATTTGTTCATGCCCTTCTTTTTTTAAACGATCACATATATCGGCTGTACGCCTGTCCTGCCAAACTATTGCGTTGTAAACAGGTACACCGGTTTTCTTATCCCAAATGATGGTTGTCTCTCTTTGATTGGTAATTCCAATAGCAGCAATGTCAATCGATTTAATGCCTGCTTTTAATATAGCCTCGGCTAATACCGTTGCCTGTGATGACCATATTTCCAAAGCATCGTGTTCCACCCATCCGGAGTGAGGATAATGTTGCGTAAATTCTTTTTGGGCTATCGCAACAATATTTCCTTCTTTGTTAAATACGATTGCCCTGGAGCTGGTAGTACCCTGGTCAAGTGAGAGGATAAATTTTCCCATATCAAGCTTATTTTCGTTTTTTACTTACTGAATACTTTCTGCGTTTGAGGCTGCAACAAATAATTGCGGGCAAGATCATTAAAATTTTTTACCTGGTCATCTCTCCACCCTTCACTTTGACCAAGCTCTTCCATAAGCAATTCAGCCACCACAGGCGCTGCTTTAACTGCCGCCTTTGCATCTAAAAATAATAATCTTATTCTTCTTGCAAGCACATCTTCTACAGTTCTTGCCATTTCATACCGTACCGCCCATACCACTTCCGCCTGCAGGTAAGGCTGATCGTCAAGAATCTTATTATTCCATAAAGGATTTTCTTCTATTAGAGCAAGTATACCTTCGGCATCGCTGCCGTATATCGAAAATTCGGATCCATTTGCAGCGGAGGATTTATCAGAGCCGTGTATCGGAAGATCCTTTGTTTTGCAGGGATTATTTTTTAGACCTCCGATTTCAATTGCCTTATCAACTGTTACCTCAGCCATCTTTCGGTAAGTAGTCCATTTGCCACCAGTAATAGTTATAAGATGTGATCTACTCACTATAAGCTTATGATCTCTTGAAATTTCTTTTGTACTATCGGTTTCCTTTTGAGGAGCAGCTAAAGGACGGAGGCCCGCAAAAACACTCAACACATCTTTTTTACTTATCGGTTCAGAAAAATATTCTTTGATGGTTTTGAGAATAAAATTAATTTCTTCATCAAGCGCCCTGGGTTCCAGCGAATGTTTTTCCAACGGTGTATCTGTAGTGCCAACCAATACATGTTCATGCCACGGAACTGCAAACAGCACACGGCCATCAGCAGTTTTAGGAATCATAATGGCAGATTTGGAATTAAGAAACGACTTCTTAAAAACCAGGTGTACTCCCTGGCTCGGTTGTACTATGGGGCTGACTTCCGGTTGGTCCATTTGCAAAATATCATCTACAAAAACTCCCGTTGCGTTGATGACTGTTTTTGATTGCAGCTCATATTCCCTATCATTTTCTATGTCTAATACTGCGACACCCTGCACCTTACCTTCCTTTTTTAAAAGGCGTTTTACTTTGAAATAGTTTAAGACAACGCCACCGTTTGCAACGCTTGTTTCTGCAAGATTAATGGCCAGTCTTGCGTCATCAAATTGCCCGTCGAAATATTCTACCCCACCTGCAAGTCCCTTTCCATTGATTTCAGGCATAAGTGTGACCATATTTTTTCTACTAATGAAGCGGCTCCTTCCAAAACTAAAACTGCCTGATAGCCAATCGTACATTTTAAGACCGGTCAAATATTTTAATTTCTCCCAAATACTGTAACATGGAATAACAAATGATTGCCTTTTTACAATATGGGAAGCGTTCCTGATAAGAATTCCTCTTTCCCGCAACGCAGCATACACCAGCCCGATATTACCTTGAGCAAGATAGCGAACTCCCCCATGAACAAGCTTGGTACTGCGGCTTGAAGTTCCTTTCGCAAAATCTGATTGTTCGAGAAGTAAGGTAGAATACCCCCGGCTGGCAGCATCTACTGCCACTCCCAAACCCGTAGCACCACCACCGATTATGATCATATCCCAAATATCCTGGGCCTGCAATTTTCTTAAAGCTTCCTTGCGATCTAAGTAACCAGCTTTAGAATCAATCATAAACTTGTTTGTTGGTTTGATTTAGATTATAGTCAAAAGTAATTTTACTTTCTGACTATACTAAATTCTTTATTTTGCTATTACATCCCTTTACTTTGTAGTATTTTGAAATGAAAAGTGATACAGCCCTGAACCTAATTCCACCGGCATATAGCCATCTGCAGTATCTTTTATTTTAATATCATTTACCTGGGATAAAGCTTTGCCACCTTCTTTAATTGCACCAGCATCTGTAGCAGGAATATAAACTGTTGCCGTAGTGTTCACGGGTATTTCAACGTCCATCATTACCTGGCCATCCTGCACCTTCCAGCTATTACTTAATTTACCATAATTAGTTTGAAGGCTCGCGGTAGCAAAGGTGAAACCGCCACCAATATGGGGTTGTATTTTTATATGCTTATATCCAACACCATCTTCATAAGTATCGAGGCCCACCATTTCCCGATACATCCAATCACCAATAGCGCCGTAAGCATAATGATTAAAGGAGTTCATACCAGGCGTTTCAAAGGTGCTGTCTGGCTTTTGACCATCCCATCTTTCCCAAATGGTGGTTGCGCCCATTTTTACCGGGTAAAGCCAGGAGGGATATGTATCCTGTAATAATAATTTGTACGCAACATCAACATAACCGAAGCGGGTAAGCACATGGCAGAGATAAGGAGTGCCGAGAAAGCCGGTGGTTAAATGATTGCCATAACTTTTTACATTTTCCGCAAGCCGTGCAGCAGCCTGCATTCTCAATGATTCGGGAAGCATATCAAAATTCAGAGCAAGTACATAGGCTGTTTGTGTGCCGGAGACCAACCGTCCATTTGAAGTCATATATTCTTTTGTGAAAGCATCTTTTATTTGTTTCAATAAAGAAGAATAGTTTTCTGCATCTGTCGTTTCACCAAGTACGTTAGCAGCTTTTATGAGCAACTGTGTTGAGTGCGCATAGAAACATTGGGCAATTAAATATTTGTCTGTAACGGCAGCACGTCCGTCGTTGTCATCATCGGGGCGATAGAATAACCAGTCACCAAAATGGAAGCCTGTATTCCAAAGATCATTTTTGCTTTGAGTGTGCATATACTCAACCCAGGCTTTCATACTTGAATATTGTTGCTTAAGAATTGCAGTATCTCCATAAGCCAGGTACATGTTCCAGGGAATAATAGTTGCAACATCTGACCACCCGGCCGAACCGCCTGCACTTCCACCTAACACATTAGGAACTACATGCGGCACTGCTCCACTGGAAAACTGATCTGCTGCAACATCTTTCATCCACTTGGAGAAAAAATTATTTACACCCATATTGAATGAAGCGGTGCGTGAGAACACTTGTGCATCACCCGTCCAGCCCAGGCGCTCATCGCGTTGCGGGCAATCAGTAGGCACGTCCAGGAAATTACCTTTTTGCCCCCATTCTATATTATGTTGCAATTGATTTATCAGTGCATTCGATGAAGAAAAAGTACCCGTCTCCTTCATATCGGAATAGAGAACAACTGCTTCGAAATTTTCCCGCTTTAATTCACCGGGATAACCTTCAACTTTTACATACCGGAAACCGTGCCATGTGAAATGCGGTTCAAATGCTTCTTCTGCCCCACCTTTTAAAATAAAATGATCCTGCGCCTTAGCTGCCCGCAAATTGTCCGTATAAAAATTGCCTTCTTTATCCATAACTTCCGCATGTGACAAACTGATCGTATCTCCGGCATTACCTTTAACTTTCATCACAACCCAACCCACTAAGTTTTGTCCAAAGTCAATAATTTTTTCACCTTTAGGTGTCGTGAAAAATTTCACTGGCTGAAAGGTTTCGTGTTTTCGTATTGGCTCGTTGTAAGTGGCAATTAAATTATCATTTGAAAAATCAGCAGTTTTAACTCCTGACCAGTCAGCATCGTTATAACCTGGCAACAACCAGCCTGCTTTATCCATCCTTGCATCAACCGTTTCACCATTATATATTTCCGAATAGCGTATAGCCCCGGTTGTGGATTTCCAGGTATCATCGGATGTTATTGTGGCTTTTGAACCATCACTATAAACTATATTTATTTGAAGGAGTAGTGCAATATCTTTTCCGTAAAGATTTTTATTAGCTGCCCAGGCTAGACTTCCGCGATACCACCCACTTCCTAATGTAACGCCGATTGCATTATTACCATTCTGCAAAAGATTAGTAACATCGTATACCTGGTATTGCAAGCGCTTGTTGTAACTCGTCCAGCCCGGAGTGAGATAAGCATTGCCTATACGATGTCCGTTAATGAAGGCTTCATATAAGCCGTGCGCCGTAATGTAAGCCGTTGCCGATACAATTTTTTTGTCAGAAGAAAATTGTTTCCTAAAAACAGGACTCGGGCGAAGCACCGGATCTTCTTCATAGCCAGGTTCAATCCATTTTGCCTTCCAATCATCTTTATTCAAAAAAGCCATTTGGAAAAAAGCGGGTTGACTCCAGGAAGAAGCTTTATTATCATTATCCCAGGCCCTTACCTGCCAGAAATATTTTGTATTGGATTCCAGCGGAGTGCCGCCATAATTTACATGCACAGATTGGCTGGATTGAATTTTACCACTGCTCCATTGTATGTTCTTATTTTTTGCTAGCATAGATGCACTACTACCCACCCGTATTTCATAAGCAGACTGCATAACGTTTCGTTTACCCGAAATTAATTCCCAGGTAAATTGGGGGCGATCATCTATACCTATTGGGTTGATGCGGTTATCACATAACAACTGGTCTATCTTAATTTGTGAATGACCAATACTAACGATAAATAACAGGATAATTATACCAGGCAATTTTCTCATATAAACATTTATAAAATAACAAATCCTAAGGGAAGGGCAGCAAAAATACGCATAGCAAACTTTATATCTATCCTGCACTGACCTGACTTTGAAAATCTTTGCTATTTCTAATGAAAGCTTACACCGCGATAATCCAGCGTAGAGTCTCATTTTTTTCTCAGGGAATGGGAAATATTTTTTAGCAAGATAGAAAGTACGACGGAACAACCTAGTGGCCTTAGTGCCTCCGTGGCAGAAAAGTCAGTGAAAGCCACTAAGGCGCAAAGAAAAAAAAAGGGATAAAAAGAAAAAAAAGAAAACATAGTGGCTTGCTGTTTGAAAAGAGAATGGCCGAAGGTGTTTTCAATCTTGATAGCCGAATGCTAAAATAATCCGACCTAATTCATAAGCAATATCTGCTAAAAGAAAAAGGGCTGTTTCCTTTGGAACAGCCCCTGTGAAATTAAGTCGAAATAAGATTTTTGTACCACGTACGGGATTCGAACCCGTGATTCCTCCGTGAAAGGGAGGCGTCTTAACCCCTTGACCAACGCGGCGTTTTTACTAAGGGACGGCAAAGATAACCTTAGGGGGTTTTGTTGCCAAATAATTTCTTTGGTAAAGGAAAATTGATTTTGAAAGAATTTTAAGCTATAGAAGGTAAGTAACCGGATGTGAATTTTGATCTCCCGGAGTTATGTTCTTTTATACGCAGTAGGATATTCTTAGTCATCCCAACATAATGAATTCCATTTATCAAACTTTCCAGAACATATACAGTTACCATTTCAAAGAAATTTTGAAATATAAAAATAACATTGATGCGTGGAAAAACCCATACCGGGTTTTCTGTTGCAATATGTAGGAGATTCGAACCCGTGATTCCCTGCCTGACTGCGTCACGCAGGCAGGCTCCGTGAAAGGGAGGCGTCTTAACCCCTTGACCAACGCGGCGTTTTTGCTAAGGGGACGGCAAAGATAACCTTAGGTGCATTTGCCGCCAAATATTTTCTTTCGTTTCAATAATCACGGCTTAATTGAAAACTATTCAGCCTTCAATTCAGCACTCATTTAAAGTATTACAATAAAAAAATAGAGAGAAATGATACAGAAACAACCTGGCCAGGTTAAAATTTAGGACACGGAATACCTTTATATCCTGCTGGGCGCTTAATGTATATTATTGAAATTTCCATACCGCCGCGGCTTTGAGAACCGGCTTTTAAATCTGAAATATTCACATCATAAGAAGCGCCAATTCGCATTCCTGCAAACTCCAAACCCAAATAGGGAATAAGAGCATCCCCTACGCGATACCACGAACCGATATAGAAGTTGGAAGGGGTGGTACTTTCAGCGTCTATTGCGGCAGCTATCGCGCCACCAAAAGTAACTTCAGAAGACTTGTTTTGAACCTGGTAAATGCCGCTTGTATGCAGGGTAAGTTGGTCAGAGACCGGGAAGTACCCACCCGCACTTACAGTGGTTCGTGCTGCAATATTCCAATTGCCTCCTTTAAAACTTTCCTTAGGACGATTAATATGATACATGGATGCGCCTACATAAAAATTATTCTGGTCATTTGTAGAACCTGTATAAATGATACCTGCATTTACATCCAGGTAGTTAATATTGAGATTTGCGCTATTGAAAATATCCTGTGTTACGCCGGTAAAGCCAAAGGGAGTTAGCTGGTCTTCGAACAACAACTTGCTATTGTCAAGGCGTTTTTGTCCATAAGTTCCCTGGAAGCCTATCCCTATTTGTTGAAAACCATCCTCATCAAGTGCCTTGTGATAGGATGTAGATATTCCGAGATAGTTATTTGTAAGAACGCCACCACCTGCTTTATCAGTGAGGGCTAATATACCCACACCCCAAGTATCATAGTCAGGGAGCTTACTTTTTAAGATGGCAAAATCAACACTTAATGTTGAGGTTGTATATACATTATTGAAGGCGGGCCATTGGTTACGATAATTCCCCGCAACACGTACCGTTCCATCAAATTTACCGGTAAGCGCCGGGTTCAAAGTGAGTGGGGAAGCGAAAAACTGGGAAAAATGCGGGTCCTGGGCGTTAGCAAAAAAACAGGTACACACAAGCAATAGGAAGGTACAGGTATATTTTTTCATCTTAAGCGAAAGTTCAGAATTTAAAGATAGGTTTTATTTTTATCAGGAAGAAGCAAGGCCAAAAAAATGAATGGTTTTGTCACCCGAACCTTAAATTGAGTCGTGTTGTGCTAAAAATGAATTCAGGGATCACATTTGCACTTTTACTCCATAAGCAAGATCACCGGCATCTCCAAGGCCGGGAACTATGTAGCCTTTAGCGGTCAGTTCATCGTCGATATCTCCGCACCATATAGTCGCCTTAGGCTCTGCACGCAGAACGTATTCAACACCAACCGTACATGCCAGAGCGCATACAATATGGATTTCGGAAGGGCTCCCCTCTTCACGAATAAACTGCATGGTTTTTACCAATGAAGACCCGGTTGCCAGCATAGGATCGGAAATAATTACGACACGATTTTCCATTTCGGGGCAACTTATGTAATCAAGGCTAATCTCAAAAGTGCCGTCCGGCCTATGTTTTCTATAGGCACTTATAAAGGCATTGTCTGCCTTGTCAAAATAATTAAGCAGACCATTGTGCATGGCGAGGCCGGCCCGCAAGATAGTTGCCAGTACAGGCTGTTTATCCAGCACCCTGCATACCGATATTCCCAAGGGTGTAGTAACCTCCTTTTCCACCCATGAAAGTTTTTTACTTATTTCATAAGCACTCACCTCTCCAATCTTCTCAAGATTTCTGCGAAACCGCTGCCGGTCTTCCTGTACGTCAACATCTCTTAACTCACTTAGCCAGTTACTTACCAAAGAATGTTTTTCACTAAGATTAATTACCATTTATTAAATTTTAATATTGATTCTAAGGTATGGCTTCAATGCTTAAAGTTATAAATTTGAACAAATCTAAAATCTAAAAGTTAAAACCCCCAAATAAAATGTTATTATGATTTATAAAGTAATTGGTTTAATGAGTGGAAGTTCCCTGGACGGGCTGGATATTGTGTTTACAGAATTGCAGGAGATAGCAGGAAAATGGAATTATGAAATTAATAATTCCGCGTGTATAGAATATGATGAAGGCTGGCAAAAAAAGCTTAGGGGAGCCGTTGATTTGAATGCATGCGACTATCAATTATTACATGCTGAATACGGAAAATTTATTGGCCAAAAAATAAATGAATTTATCGACACAAATAATTTACAGCATAAGGTAAACCTTATAGCTTCACATGGGCACACCACATTTCATCTGCCTGAAAAAAAGATGACGCACCAATTAGGAGACGGCTCCGCAATTGCAGCAGAGACGCAACTACCCGTAGTAAGCGATCTCAGGGCTATGGATGTTGCCTTCGGCGGCCAGGGCGCCCCGATAGTACCTATGGGAGAAAAATTATTACTTAATGATTATAATTATTTTTTGAACCTTGGCGGTATTGCCAATCTTTCGATTCATAGTGAAACCACCGTTATTGCTTTTGATGTATGTGCTGCCAACAGAGTATTAAATATGCTGGCTGAAGAAATGGGCCTTGCATACGATGATGGAGGAAAGCTCTCGGCTCTTGGCAAAGTAAATACCAGTATGCTGGAAGAAATAAATTTACTTGAGTACTTTGGTAAGGCATACCCCAAATCATTGGCAAATAGTTTTGGAACCGATATTATTTTTCCAATAATTAAATCATTTGAAATATCTACAGAAGATGCCTTATCAACTTTTACCGAACATATATGTATCCAAATAAAAAATTCTCTTAAGCCTTTTAAACAAAATGAAATACAAAAATTATTTATAACGGGCGGGGGTGCCTTCAATTCTTTTTTAAGTAGAAGATTAAAAGAGCATTTGGCAGGAATAAATTTTGAAATTCACATCCCGGAAGAGAATGTTGTAAAATACAAAGAAGCCCTTATAATGGCGCTTCTGGGAGTATTGAGGTGGCGGGAGCAATATACAATCCTGTCGTCAGTAACAGGTGCGTCCCGTGATAGCATAGGCGGCGCATTGTGGCTCGGTACCGAAGCCTGATCGTAAATTATTTTTTTTAACGAATCGATCTTTTTATTTTGATTAATTTTCTTCTTAAAATCATACGATGAAAAAGTCTTTTTTTCTTTCCTCCATTTTTCTTTCCCTTTTATTCTCCTGCAATACCGATGGCGAAAAAAAAGTTGACGCTGAAAAGTCGAGTTACCAGGAAACAAAAAAGTCGTTGTTAATTAAGGAGCAAAAAAATCCCATCATCTTTTTAGTCGTAAAAGGAAATGACAAAAGAAACCTGCTTGGGCAAACTGTAATAAAAGGTATTATTAAAAATGACGCCACGGTAGCGACCTATAAAGATGTGGATTTAAAGTTATCTTTTTACAGCAAAACAAAGGCATTGCTTGAAACTGATAAAGAAACCATTTTTGAATTACTGCCACCCGGCCAATCAAAGAATTTTAAAACAAAATATTTTGCACCTAAGGGCGCAGATAGTGTAGCGCTGGAAGTTCTGGGAGCAAAGGTTGTGAATGAATAATAGTCTATGGTAAAAATTGAGAAAGTACTATTACCATTACAAATGGTAAGAAGATTTTTTTTATTTCTCTGGTTCAAAGATGCAGCTTAATTTTTACAGGCTTATTGTTAGCCACCGGACATTCAGTTAAAATTTCTAAGATTATTTAATTGTACAATAATAATAAGCTATGATGCTTGCCTGATAATTAACTATCAATTTTTACAACAACTTCTTTTCTACAGCAAGCCTGATAAGGCAGGCCGTGTTTTTTACATTCAATTTTGCAAGCAGATTTTTTCTATGGCTATCAACAGTAAATGGGCTTAAGAATATTTTTTCTGCTATCTGCGGATTAGTATAACCTTCTGCTATCAACCCAAGTATTTCTTTTTCACGCGGTGATAATTCAGGCTGAACCCTTGAGGTTTTTTCATACTCTTTCAATGCTTCTCCTACTTCTCCGCTAAAAAAAGTTCCGCCATTATTTACAGTGTATATTGCATTAAGCAGTTCTTCTTTTGAAGCGTTCTTTAGTATGTACCCGCATGCACCATTTTCCATCATCTTTTTTATGTACAATCCCTGGTTGAATGTGCTTAAGCCCAGGATAAAAACGCCGGGATATTTTTCATTCATTATTTTACACAACTCCACGCCATCTGTATCCGGCATACTAATATCCATTAAAACAACATCGGCGGTATTATTTACAAAAAAGCCCAGACAGGAAGAAGCATTCATAGCATGGCCGGCCCACTCGATGCCTTTTTCATTTTGCAATAATGAATGAATGCCTTCTATTACTACAGGATGGTCATCAACAATGAAAACACGAATCATGGCTATACATTAAATTCAATATTTACTAAAGTCCCTTTCTCCTTTTCTGAATGAATATCTAATTGCCCTTTCAAATAATCTACCCTGCTGCGAACGTTGGATAATCCTGCTCCCTGGTTAGTTTCAATAAGGGATGTATCAAAGCCCTTACCGTTATCTTCTACAACTATATTTAAACGGCTTCCATCTTTAAGAATTTGAACAAATGCTTCAGTGGCTGCTGCATGCTTCATTGCGTTGTTTAGCAATTCCTGCACAATGCGATAAATAATTATTTCGATTGATTTTTCTAAACGCTCTTCCATACCAAACGACTGGTATTTTACCGAAAGTAAGTTTGCAGAATTGATGGTGTTGCAATATTCTTTCATTGCTTCGTCAAGCCCGAACTTCGCAAGCATTTCAGGCATCATGTTTTGAGCTACGCGACGCAGTTCTTTAATAGATGTGTCAATCATATCCAGCGACCGTTCAAAAACAGTCATGTTATCGGCGGTTATTATTAAGTTGTCTTTCATATTTCTTAAACTAAATTTTACACCGGATAATAAACCACCTAACCCGTCATGTAAGTCTTTAGCGAGACGCCCTCTTTCTTCTTCCTGCCCCTGCAGCAATGAATCAACGGCTATTAATTGTTTATCTTTTTCTAATTCACTAATGCGTTGTTGCCGTAATTCATCCTGCTGTTTTGCTAACTGCTGGCGGTGGCGAAAATTTCGATAACCTAAAAATCCAACAATCAATAAAACAGTGAGAGAGCCGAACAAAAGATAATTAAGAGTAGATTTCTTTTTTATAGAAAGGGTTTGCGCCAGTTTATCTTTTTGTAATTGTATAATCTCCTTTTGCCTTTTCTCTGATTCATATTTTTTTTCCAGGTCAGTTGTGCTCCTGATTCTTTGTTCATTGATTGCTATTTCATGTAAAGAATCATATTTTTTTTCCGCCCATATCACAGTTGCATAATCCCCATCCCTGGCGGCTATATAGGAAAGCATATTATATCCATTAGTTAAGTCGATGAACAAAGAATCTTCTGTAGCTATTTTCAGAGCCTCTTCAATAGTTCTTTTTGCTTTGGTATTAAATCCATTGTAGAAGTAGGCAGTTGCTGAACTGACCAATGCACTTGCTATCATTCCCCTGCTTTGCAGTGTGTGGGCCAGAACCAATGCCTTTTCTGAGACAATCAGCATTTCACCAAATCGGTTAAGCGTAGAGAGTAAAGTAGTTGTATAACCATAAATAGCTGCTTCCGCAAATTTATCATTGACCTTGGCAGATTCTTTTATAGCAATGTCAAAATAATAGAAGGCACTGTCATTCATTTGCAGCCCCTGGTACGCCTGGGCTAAAGAAGCATATGTCCGGTTGATATAATCATTCCTCTTCTTATATTTGGTATAAAGCTTTATGGAAGCTAAACACATATCAGCCCCTTTTCTATATTGCAAAAGGCTTATATAACAATTACCAAGACTACTCAGGCTCCCGGATAATTTTACAGAGTCACCAGTTGACTCAAGGATATTAACGACCTGTAATGCATAATCAAGTTCTTCATGGTATTTTTCCTGCATTCCATAAACAATACCTATGTGGTTAAGCATTACAACTACCAGGGTCGAATCCTTTAATTGCCGGGCAAGGCTTAATCCAATATTGTTTTCTTCCATAGCTTTTTCATATTCTCCCTTTGTAAGAGAAACAACAGATTTTTGTTGGTAGTAAATAAAAACACCATCCAAATACTTCAGCGACTCTGATAGTTTTTTTGATTTTTCCAGGTAGTAGATAGAAGAATCCTGGTTGTTTGCTTCATAATACTTTGCAATCAGAAGTAAAGTCTTCACTTTGCCGGTATCCTCCTTCGCAGGCACAAGAACATTTAATAAACTGTCTCGTTTACTATTTTGCTGCGCATCCAGGTTCAACACTATAAGAAATAAAGTAAGGGTGAGTATACTTCTTTTCATTCTACAAAATAACAATTTCATTTCGGCAATATTTGAACAGGCCCCCAAAATACCAGTTTCGGGTGATTCTGTGAATCGCAGGCAGAATCGCTGTTTCGGGTGAGAGAAAAAATTTTTTTCCCTTCTACATTTGAGTATTCCTTTTTTTAAACCAGTAAGCAGGAATTTTAAAATCTCCCAAAACATGAAGAAAATAATTTTATTTACTATCATCACCTGCATTGCCTGTAATGGTTACGCACAGCCTTGTGGCGAGGTGGAAGGCGTAAAGCCTATACAATTAATTTATGCGCTGAATGGTAATAACCCGGAAACAAGTTATCCTATGATCCCCGGCAACTGGAACCGGTTTTATAAACTTGATGAAACAACCGGGGATTTAATTGCTGATGGATGTGCTTTTCCTTGTTGCCCCTTGGTTGCTGGTTGTGTTTGTTTTGTGCAGGGTATTCGCTTTCGCAGTGTTACGCCACCCTGCAACACCGATCCCTGTGGTACACTTCCGGCTACCAGTAGAATGCCAATCACTGATGTAAATAGTAATGCCGGTACCTGGTCGAACGTAAGTACCTGGGCGGGTGGGCAAGTGCCAATTGTTTCTTCCTCACCCGCTGTTGTTATTTCAAAATCTTTACAAATAGATGCTGACCTTATTTTGCTTGCAGATCACTGGCTTATACTTACAGCTGGAAATTCTACGCTGATGAGTGGGCAAACAATAACCAATAATTCGCAATTGCGAATTTATCCGGCAGCAAATTTTGAAAATCTCGGTACGCTGAAAGGTGCCGGCCAGGTTTGGGGAAATTTAACTAACAGTGGTACTTTATCTCCGGGCAACTCACCTGGAAAATTTATAAAAACAGGTAATTACACTGCCACGCAAACTGCCCTGCACGAAATAGAAATTGCAGCAGCAAATTCTTATGATACGATTGATGTAGCACAAGACGTATCTTTTACAAGTGGTAATGCCAGTATTAACGGAACGCTAAATGTAAGCCTGCTAAACGGTTTCATTCCATCGCTGAATGATACATTTAAAATTTTCTCTTTTGCTTCTTCAACAGGATATTTTACAAGCACAAACTTACCTGCATTACCTGCCAGCCTCCACTGGGCTATCCATTACAACGCCGCTGACATTACCTTAACGGTAGATGCAGGTGTGCTTCCGCTAAATTTTACTTCAATAAATGCTTACAATAAAAGTACTGGTGCTCAAATTAACTGGACTACCGTAAATGAAATAAACGTTAAAACATTTGATGTTGAAAAAAGTGAAAATGGTATTCAATTTAGTAACGTGAAATCCATTAATGCCGGTGGCATTGGAGCGTATGGATGGTTTGATGCAAATCCTTTAGCAGGAAATAATTATTACCGCATCAAGGCTGTCGACATAGATGGAAAGTTTGCTTACTCCGCAGTCAAGTCAGTAAAATTTACTCAAAGCAAACCATTTAGTTTATATCCCAACCCGGCAAGTAGAGGCAGTAGTTTACAGTTAGTTGTTCCACATGATATGGCCGATAAAATAGAAATTATAAATACAACAGGACAGGTAGTATATACCAATAGCATAAAACAAACAGGGAACATAACTATACATCTTCCATATGCACTTGCACCAGGGTTATATGTTGTGAAAATAACTTCCGGCAATAAAATACAAACGCAAAAAATAGAGATCCGGTAAAAAAGTTTTTAAACAAAAAAGGAATTACTGAAGCGTATAGAAAGCTGCTGTACACGCCAATAAATAAACATCATTAATATTTTTTACAATGAAAAAGATTTTAATTCTCTTGCTGTTAATTGCTGCATGTTTCAATTTATCATCTGAAGCGCAGTCAAAAAAAACAAGTGTAAAATATGATACTATTATTGTAAAGCATGTAGAAAAGACTACAGCGAAACCTGCTAAAAAATCAATTGTAAAACCGTTTGCAAAAATAGAAATTGTAATTCCCACGCCCGAGTTTATAAATCAGCCTTACTATTATGATAAAGATGATAACAGGCTTATCAAATTAGAAAGCACCACAGCACTATTTATTACAAAAAAGAAAACACTGGGATTAAAAGGTGCCAGGCAATTTTTTAGCATGGATAATCCTTCTTCAAAAGCAAGGTTTACAACAAAAAATAATATCACTTTCTACATCAAAACAACCGGCGATGTTATAGACCTTACTTCTTATATAAAACTATACAAGTTTATTCCGGCTGAACAAAAAAGAGAAGTAACCATCACTTCCAGGGAAGGCTTGCTTAATAGCAATGAAGAAGAAAAAGGAAAGCTTATAAGCTTTAATGTAAAACCGGTTTCCAAAGATAATTATATGATTCAGTTTGCTGATGCAATGGAAGCGGGAGAGTATGGCTTTGTATGGGTAAAAAATATGGAACAGAAAGAGTTCAATGTTTTTGCTTTTGGCATTGACTGGAAAAATATTGATTAAAGCTTTTCAAATAATATTATTATGAAAAAAGTTTGCTGCTTTTTTATTCTATTTTTTATTTCATCGTTTGTGACTGCACAGAATGTTGGCATTGGCACAACCAATCCACAGGCCACTTTGCATGTAAAAGGCAATCAGCGAATTGGGGGAACATCTAACTATATGAATTACGATTCCCTTTCGGGAAAAATTGAATGGAAAAATTCCAACCTGTATGTTCCAGTTACCCAGTTCCTGGTGAAACATTCTGCAGCAGGAGACGGGTTATTTTATAATAACAGTGGCGGTACCACCGGGCAATTGGAATACCGGAACCAGTTTGGCAATCCTGTTTTCTTTACCAATTTCACTAATGGCAATGGATACTTTGGCGCTAACCTGGGCATTAATAATCTTACCCCCCAATTTCCACTTTCTTTTAATGGCAGCGTTGGCGATAAAATTTCTCTATGGACAGATGGTACTCCCACGCACTATGGTTTTGGCATACAATCTGGCTTATTTCAAATTTTTTCAAAAACGGTTTTTGATGATATAGCATTTGGTTATGGCAACAGTAATGCACTTACAGAAAATATGCGGGTAAAGGGCAATGGCAATGTAGGTATTGGTAACACTGATCTGCAGTTTCCTTTGGATATAAACGGAAGGATCAGATTAAGCGGAACCAATCCCTACGACCCGGGTATATGGTTAAACGATGCAGGTGCAGAGAGGGCTTTTATAGGATTACAAAATAATAACCAGGTAGGATTTTATGGAAATGGAGGCATTGGTTGGGGATTAACAATGAATACATCAAATGGGGCCGTATCATTTAATGGAAATGCCGGGACCTCCGGGCAGGTATTACAATCCAATGGAATTTCAACTTCGCCAACATGGGTTAATCCGGCAGTATTAACGCAAGTAATTACAAAAAATATTATTCCTGCTACACTTACAAGTACCTCCGATTATTCTTCCTTTCAAATCCCTTTCTCGGTTTATGTAAATTCCATTGTAACAGTTTCTGTATCCGTAGGAGTATCTACCATTAACTATGTTGGATGCCCCGGTGGTGGCTTCGCAATAGATTTGTTTGGTGCTCCTTTAGGAAATTTTGCAACAAGATGTGGTGGAGTAAATGAAACTTATACTACAGGTGAAATGCCAGTTTCGTCCTCGGTTGGCGTGGAAAGAGTATATACACCGGGTAATAGTTATGTGCAAATAGGCTTTACAAGAACTCCTGGTGCTGGTCCTAATATTTCTATAACCGGTAATCCTGGCTGGTGTGTTTTAAAAATAATTCCTCTATAACACGATAAAGTTTCTTAAAAATTATTTCGAATAAAATTTAAAAAAAATGAAAAAAATTATCTTCTTTTTCCTTCTCTTATTTCCCTGTAGCCTGTTTGCACAAATTGGCCTTAAGGCAGGATTAAATTTTGCAAATGTCTCGGGCACATCTTCAATCAATCATAGCAGCCGTACCGGCTTTCATGCAGGAATACTTCTGGCGCCACCTGCAAAAGTTTTAGGTTTTAGAACGGAACTTGTCTATTCAAAGCAAGGCTATGATTATAAATCAGAAACGAATACAGGCTCCGTTGACCTTGATTATATTGTTTCTTCTAACCTCACCTGTATCAATATCACGAAATATTTTCAAATACAATTGGGTGCACAGACTGCATTTTTAATTAATGCAAAAACAGACAGCAGCAATGCTAACGGTGCTACAACAAATCCTTCCGGCAAAGCATTGGATTATTATAACCGGTTTGATTATGGTTTTGCAGGTGGTATTGAAATACATCCAATAGCAGGATTATTGATAGGTGCAAGAATGAATATTAGCCTGGGTAAATTATATAAGGATCTGCAAAACGGGCAGGCGCCTTCATTTGCTAATGTAGATTTAAAAAAGAATGTATTTCAAATTTTCACAGGATGGCGTTTTGGTAAGCAGGCTTCACCATCAAAAAAACAACAGCAACAATGAAAAAATTTTTAATGGTTCTGTCTTTTATGTACGTGTATAACATCGCATGTGCACAGCAATATCCTGAACCCGAGTTCAGCAATGAAGTATACTACCTGGAGAAGGATACAGTTTATAAAACCATCAGGTTGGAAAAGGAGTCAGCGAAACTCGATGCCAAAATGAAATTGGGAGGATTTGGAGGAATGGAAAATGGCTATTCAATTGACGAGTCAAAATCCACTGTTCGTATTACCCATGGAAGTAATTTATCCTTTATATTTTTTAATGGAGCACCTGCAAAAGCTGGCTCGCCACAATCAGATTCTTTAATGAATGCTAATGGTATAGATCCGGAGATGATGCGGAATATGGCGGATAAGATGAATAACCCTTTAAACAATATCACACTATATAAACTGGAAACTGAAAAAGGGAAAAGAAAAATTATAATGCAGAAAAGCGGCGGCGCCGTTCCATTCACCAGCAAAAAAATTAAATCAAGTGATAAATACACTTTCAGCATTAAAAAAATAAGAGAAGGCTATTCCGAATTGGTGATAGATAAAACTTTACCTGGCGGAGAATATGCTTTTAGTGTTCCTCAAAATGGTATGGGCGGCATGGGTGGAGATGTGACCTTGTTTGCATTTGGAATTGACTGATACAGTTTCATGGCAACTACATTTTTAGATTAAGAAACGAGTAGTGGTACTATAAAATTTAAAAACAGCTTATTCTTTTAACGTGTTCTTAAAACTATACAATGATGAAATATTTACAAATTATCTGCAAAATAATTTTTGCGTTTTTCTTATTATTTACCATAAAAACCACCGCACAACCAACCATTAGCTCGTTCACGCCTGCCAGCGGAACTGTAGGGACAAGTGTAGTAATTTCAGGTACTAACTTCAATGCAGTGTATGCAAGCCACATAGTTTATTTTGGAGCCGTAAAGGCGACTGTCGTTAGCGGCACCAACACCAGCCTCACTGTAGTTGTTCCTCCGGGCGTTACCTATCAGCCAATTTCTGTTCTTGACACTAATTCAGGCCTCACCGGGTATTCTTCAAAACCATTTATCCCTACTTTTGCAAACCCTTTTGGCACAGGAATTTCAGCCAATTTTTATAAGCCGAAGGTTGACTTTGCTACGGCCACAAATCCGCTTTCCGTTGCTATCGGGGATTTGGATGGAGATGGTAAACCGGATCTTGTCGTGGCTAATTCAAATTCAAATACTGTGTCAGTACTTCGCAATACTTTTACTTCAGGCAGCATCAGCACTTCCTCTTTTGCATCGAAAGTTGATTTTGCCTCAGGTAATTTTACCAGGTATGTCGCTATTGCTGACGTGGACGGAGATGGCAAGCTGGACGTGGTGGTAGTTAATAATAATAATATTTCAGTGCTGCATAACATTGCTACTCCCGGTAATATTGACGCTTCCTCTTTTGAGGCTAAAGTTGACTTCGACCTGCTTTTTACAGGGCCTGTTGCAGTTACAACGGCGGATATTGATGGGGATGGAAAGCCCGAGTTGATAGCTGCTAATTCAACTGCTAATTCTGTATCTGTGTTACGCAACACTTCTACACCAGGGAATATTAGTATGGCTGCTAAAGTTGACTTTGCTGCCGGGGGTACGCCTTTCTTTATTTCTGCCGGTGGCCTGGATGGGGATGGCAAGCCCGACCTTGTAGTAGCTAATGCATCAGTACCTACCAATACCGTTTCGGTGTTTCGTAACACTTCTACCACCGGGAGTATCACTGCTTCGTCGTTTGCTGCTAAAGTACCTTTTACTACCGGCCCTATTCCGCGTTCGGTTGTTATTGGTGATGTGGATGGCGATAGCAAGCCCGACCTGGTAGTGACTAATTCAGATGTTACTAATACAACTTTATCAATACTACGTAACTCTTCCACTCCAGGTAGCATCACTGCATCTTCATTTGCAACCAAAGCAGACCTTACTACCGGTACCAGTCCTTACTATGTTGCCATCGGAGATGCGGATGGAGATAGCAAACCGGACATAATAGTTGCTAACCAAAATTCTAACACGATATCTGTATTACGTAATACTTCCACTTCGGGCACAATAAGCGCCGCGGCGAAAGTTGACTTTACTACAGGTGCTCTTCCGCGTTCTGTTGCCGTTGGCGATCTGGATGGAGATGGAATTCCGGAAATTGCAGCAGGCAATTTTAGCTCAAACACAATTTCAATTTTTCAAATAGATCTCATTGCATCCCCTGTAACTCTTACTAACGTAAAGGCATACCCCAGGAATAATGGAGTGCAGATAGCATGGACGGCACAGCAGGAAAGCAACATAGACAGGTATGAAATTGAAAGATCACAAACCGGGCAGCAGTTTTATAAAGTGGGCAGCGTTCAGGCTAAAGGCAATAGCAATGTTATAATACATTATAGTTTCTTCGATCCTGAGCCTTTCAGCGGTGTAAATTTTTACAGGATAAAAATAGTTGAAGCAGGGCAAGGCATGTACAGTCAAATTTTAAAAGTAAATACAAACAACAGTTCTATAAATAATGTAGTCATTTACCCTAACCCAATAAAGGGTAATGCTATTTCTTTACAGATGAACCTGCCCAAAGGAAGCTATCATGTAGCCTTAACCAACAAACAGGGCCAACAAATAACAAAAAAGGTGATAGAACATCCTGGAGGTATAGCCACTGAAATCCTGAAGCTTTCAAATTCCCTTGCAGCCGGAGTTTACCAGCTCAGGTTAACAGGTCGAAATATTAGTATTACCCGCCAGTTAATTAATAAGTAAATCCATTCAAAGAATATTTAATTAATAATCATACTGAAGTATTGGATGGTATGCATTTTCTAAACAAAAAGGAGCAAGACTTCTCTTACTCCTTCTATATTTTAGAATCAATTAATTATTATTCTTCCTCATCATACGCCATAGCTTCCTTAGCTGTCATGAGCAATTCATATTCTTCTTTGCTACCAACGATCATATTTTCAAACTCTCTTAACCCTGTACCTGCAGGTATCGGATGCCCGGTTATCACATTCTCTTTTAGGCCAAGCATTGTGTCTGTCTTGCCTTGAATAGCTGCAGACGACAACACTTTGGTTGTTTCCTGAAACGATGCGGCTGATATCCAGCTTTGCGTACCAAGAGAAGCTTTTGTAATACCCAACAACAACGGTGAAGAAGTTGCCGGCCTTGCATCACGGTATTCAACTGTCTTTTTATCAGCACGGCGAAGCACTGAATTTTCTTCTCTTACTTCACGCAAAGTAACTATTTTACCCGGGCGGAGTTTGCTACTATCGCCAGACTCTGTCACTACTTTCTTATCATATATCCAGTCGTTCTCCGTATTGAAATCGTACCTGTCTTCAGTATCTCCTTCAAGGAATTTTGTATCACCGGCATCTTCGATTGTTATTTTACGCATCATCTGCCGAACTATAACCTCAATATGCTTATCATTAATTTTTACACCTTGCAAGCGATATACTTCCTGTATTTCATTCACCACATATTCCTGAACAGCGAACGGCCCCTTTATTGAAAGAATATCAGCAGGAGCAATTTGGCCATCAGATAATGCGATACCTGCTTTTATAAAGTCACCATCCTGTGCAAGTATCTGGCGGGTAAGTGGTACAAGATATTTCTTGATCACACCATCTTTTGCTTCAACTATTATCTCCCTGTTTCCACGCTTGATGTTACCAAACGATACTACGCCATCTATCTCTGAAACCACCGCAGGGTTACCTGGATTTCTTGCTTCAAATAACTCCGTAACACGCGGCAGACCACCGGTAATATCTCTTAATTTACCTAACACCCTCGGTATCTTTACCACAACCTGCCCGGCTCTCACTTCTTCACCTTCTTCCATTATTATATGCGAGCCCACGGGAAGATTATAATTTTTTGATTCTTTTTTACCCTCAATTATAAGAGATGGTATACGTGCTTTGTCTTTTGTTTCAATTACAACTTTTTCCCTGTGGCCGGTTTGTTCATCTGCCTCTTCACGGTAGGTAATACCGTCAGCGATATTATCAAACTTAACAGCGCCATCTATTTCAGAAACTATTACATTATTAAACGGATCCCATGTACATATCACTTCACCTTTCGTTACCTTCTGGCCGTCTTTTACATTTAACGTTGCGCCATAAGGGACGTTGTTTGTGATAAGCAGCCTGTCATTCTTCACATCCATAATTCTTACCTCACCGGTACGGCCTATTACCACCTTAGATTTTTCCCCTGCATTGTTGGTTGCTTCTACTACACGCAAACCATCAAACTGGATAGTACCATCAAATTTTGCAGCTAATGTAGATTCTACTGATGCAGAACCTGCAACGCCACCCACGTGGAATGTGCGCAATGTAAGCTGGGTGCCTGGTTCACCAATTGACTGAGCGGCAATAATTCCCACTGCATCGCCTTTTTGCGCTGTGTAACCTGATGCAAGGTTTTTGCCATAGCATTTTACACAAACTCCCCGACGACTTTCGCAAGTAAGTACAGAACGGATTTCCACACTTTCTACGCCGGCTTCATCTATGCTCCGCGCAATTTCTTCTGTAATATTTCCACCCGCTTCAACTAATAATTCCTCTGTAAGAAGATTATAAACATTATGAAGGGAAGTTCTGCCCAAAATTCTATCGTATAATGGCTCGATCACATCTTCATTATCTTTCAATGCTGAAGTTGCAATGCCTCTTAATGTTCCGCAATCTTCTTCATTTATCACAACATCCTGTGCAACGTCAACTAACCTTCTTGTTAAATAACCAGCATCAGCAGTCTTCAAAGCCGTATCAGCAAGACCTTTACGGGCACCATGTGTAGAGATGAAGTATTCCAATACATTCAATCCATCTTTAAAATTGGATAGGATTGGATTTTCAATGATCTCACTTCCTGATGAACCCGATTTTCTCGGCTTAGCCATCAACCCTCTTATACCTGCTAATTGTTTGATTTGTTGTTTGGAACCTCTTGCACCGGAGTCAAGCATCATGTAAACAGAATTGAACCCTTGTTTATCAGCAGCTAATTCACGTATAAGCGTCTCCGTAAGGCGCGTATCTACCCTGCTCCAGATATCAATGATACCATTGTATCTTTCATTATTTGTGATTAGCCCGGAATTATAATTATCCCAAACTTCATCCACCTCACCCGTTGCATTATCAATCATCTCCTGCTTTGTATCAGGAATAATAAGATCATTGATATTGAACGATAGACCACCTTTGAATGCCATACGGAATCCAAGTGTTTTAATATCATCCAAAAATTTAGCTGTCGCAGGAATGTTTGTCCATTTAATAATGTCACCAATAATTTCCCTTAATGCTTTTTTAGTCAATAAAGCATTTATATAGCCTGCGCCTTTTGGTACATGCTGATTAAATATTACACGGCCAACGGTTGTTTCAATTAATTTTTTCTCAAATGAACCATCATCATTACGAACCTCAACTTTCACTTTAATGTTAGCATGCAGATCAATCATCTGCTCATTATATGCGATGATAACTTCTTCAGAAGAATAGAATGATTTGCCTTCTCCTTTTACTTTTAATTCGGGAGTTGATTTCTTGCCTTTAGTAATATAGTATAATCCCAAAACCATATCCTGTGAAGGAAGTGTAATAGGAGTTCCGTTTTGAGGATTCAAAATGTTATGAGACGAAAGCATTAACATTTGTGCTTCCAAAACAGCAGCGTGACTTAAAGGAACGTGAACGGCCATTTGGTCACCATCGAAATCCGCATTGAATGCAGTGGTCACCAACGGATGTAATTGAATCGCTTTACCCTCGATCAATTTGGGTTGAAAAGCCTGTATTGATAAACGGTGCAAAGTCGGAGCCCTGTTCAACATAACAGGGTGCCCTTTTAAAATATTTTCAAGAATATCCCAAATGATCGCTTCTTTTTTATCAACTAATTTTCTTGCACTCTTCACTGTTTTTACAATTCCTCTTTCAATTAATTTGCGAATAATAAATGGCTTAAACAGTTCAGCGGCCATATCTTTTGGCAAACCGCATTCGTGCATTTTCAATTCTGGTCCAACAACGATTACAGAACGACCTGAATAATCAACACGCTTTCCAAGCAAGTTTTGACGGAAACGTCCCTGCTTACCTTTCAATACATCACTCAAAGACTTTAAAGCACGGCCACCTTCTGCTTTTACAGCATTTGATTTACGTGAGTTATCGAACAACGAATCGATCGCTTCCTGCAGCATTCTTTTTTCATTCCTAAGAATTACCTCAGGAGCTTTAATTTCTAATAATCTTTTCAAACGGTTATTACGAATAATAACGCGGCGGTAAAGATCATTTAAATCTGATGATGCAAAACGGCCACCATCCAAAGGAACAAGCGGGCGAAGCTCAGGTGGAATAACCGGAATATATTGCATTACCATCCATTCAGGGCGGTTATTAATTCTTGTATTTGCATCACGGAAACTTTCTACCACGCTTAGACGCTTCAAAGCATCGGCTTTGCGTTGCTGTGAAGTTTCATTTGCGGCCGCGTTGCGCAAATCAAAAGATAATTGATCAAGATCAATCCTCTGCAACATATCATGAACTGCCTCGGCACCCATTTTTGCAATGAACTTATCAGGATCTTCGTCAGGTAAATGCTGATTATCTTTTGGAAGCGTATCTAAAATATCGAGGTATTCTTCTTCTGTTAAAAGGTCACTATAGTTCTGCCCTTTGTCAGCACGAATACCAGACTGTATTACCACGAATCTTTCGTAGTAAACAATAGTCTCTAATTTCTTAGAGCTCATGCCGAGCAAATAACCAATTTTATTTGGAAGAGACTTGAAATACCAGATATGAACTACAGGAACCACCAATTTAATGTGTCCCATTCTTTCACGACGAACTTTCTTTTCAGTAACTTCTACACCGCAGCGGTCGCACACAATACCCTTATAACGGATACGCTTATACTTTCCGCAGGCACATTCGTAATCCTTTACCGGGCCGAAAATTCTTTCGCAGAACAAGCCATCTCTTTCAGGCTTGTAAGTACGATAGTTAATTGTTTCAGGCTTCAAAACTTCACCATAACTTCTTTCCAAAATGGAGTCAGGAGAAGTAAGGCCAATTGTAATTTGAGAAAACGTTGAACGTGGACGATTTTCTTTTTTTATCATATTTTGAAATTTACCCCAAACCCCTAAAGGGGCTTAGAATTTTTTGTTTTAATTTGTTAGGACTTTCTCTTGTTTCCCTTCAGGGGCCAGGGGTCTACTCAAATTGCAGATCCAATCCTAAACCTCTTAATTCGTGTACTAACACATTGAATGATTCAGGAACACCAGGACGCGGAATATTATCACCCTTCACTATTGCCTCATAAGTTTTTGCTCTTCCAATGATATCATCAGATTTTAAGGTCAATAACTCCTGGAGAATGTTTGATGCACCATAAGCTTCCAATGCCCACACTTCCATCTCACCAAAACGCTGGCCACCGAACTGAGCTTTACCACCCAGAGGTTGCTGAGTAATCAAGCTGTATGGCCCGATTGAACGTGCATGCATCTTATCATCGACCATGTGATGCAACTTAATAATATAAATAATACCAACAGTTGCTTTTTGATCGAAGCGTTCCCCGGTTTCACCATCATATAGATAGGTGTGGCCAAAAGTTGGAAGATTTGCCAATGCAATTTGTTCTGCAATTTCATCAACGGAAGCACCGTCAAAAATAGGTGTAGCAAACCTTTTATCCAGTTTTTCACCTGCCCAACCAAGAACAGTTTCATAAATCTGTCCGAGGTTCATACGACTAGGTACACCAAGCGGATTCAGAACAATATCAACAGGAGTACCATCCTCAAGGAAGGGCATGTCTTCCTGGCGAACAATTTTTGCGACGATTCCTTTATTACCATGACGTCCAGCCATTTTATCTCCTACTTTCAATTTACGCTTAACAGCCAGATAAACCTTTGCAAGCTTTAAAACACCAGCTGGCAATTCGTCTCCAATTGAAATATTAAATTTCTCCCTTTTATATCTTCCTAATTCTTCATTATATTTAATGTTATAGTTGTGTAATAAAGTATTAATGTTATCATCAATTTTTGCATCGCCGCTCCAGCCAAGAGGGTTTACATTCTGATAGTCTATATTGGCCAGGTTTTTAGCTGTAAACTTGGCACCTTTGCCAATAAGAGTTTCACCGAAATTATTGGTAACTCCAGCAGATGATTTATCTTTTAATAAAGTAAGTAATTTGCTGAACAGTAATTCCAATTGATCCGCTTCATTCTTTTCGTGCGTTTTATCAATTTTTTCCAGTGTAGCTTTTTCTTTTACCTTACCATTCTTATCCTTCTTTGCACGTTGGAATAATTTTTTATCAATTACTACACCTTCAGTGCCACTTGGCGCTTTAAGAGAAGCATCTTTTGCATCACCTGCTTTATCACCAAAAATGGCTCTCAACAATTTCTCTTCAGGTGTAGGATCGCTTTCGCCTTTTGGCGTAATCTTTCCAATAAGAATATCACCTTCTTTCACGTGAGCACCAATTCTTATCACACCATGTTGATCAAGATCCTTCGTAGCTTCCTCACTTACATTTGGAATATCAGGAGTCAATTCTTCTTCACCCAGCTTTGTGTCGCGAACCTCTAATTCAAATTCATCAATATGGATAGAAGTAAATAAATCTTCTTTTACAACTTTCTCGCTTATCACGATCGCATCCTCAAAATTGTAACCTTTCCAGGGCATAAATGCTACTTTAAGATTACGTCCAAGCGCCAATTCTCCGTCTTTAGTAGCGTATCCTTCAGTTAAGAAATCTCCCGACTTAACAGTCTGGCCTTTCTTTACTGCCGGGCGCAGATTAATACAAGTACTTTGATTTGTTTTAATAAATTTCGTTAGCTTATAGATGATTAAGTCTTCTTCAAAACTTACCAGCTTTTGAGACTGATTCCTGTTATACCGAACATGAATTTCATTTGCATCAACATATTCAACAACGCCATCACCATCGGCATGAATCTGGATCCTTGCATCTCTTGCCGCTTTACCTTCCAAACCAGTACCTACAATTGGTACCTGGGGAAGAATAAGTGGAACGGCCTGGCGTTGCATGTTTGAGCCCATTAGGGCACGGTTGGCATCGTCATGCTCAAGAAAAGGAATAAGAGAAGCACTCAAACCAACAATCTGGTTAGGAGCCACGTCCATATATTCTACTTCGCCTTTATCAAGAATAGGGAAGTCACCCGTTTCGCGTGATTTAACCTTATCATTTATAAATTTTGAATCTTCATCAAGTGGAGCATTTGCCTGGGCAATTTTTGCGGAATCTTCTTCCTCAGCACTTAAGAAAAATACCTTTTTCATGTCCACCTTACCATCATGTACTTTCCTATATGGAGTTTCAATGAAACCCATTTCATTTATCTTGGCATGAACACAAAGTGTTGAGATCAATCCAATATTTGGACCTTCAGGAGTTTCAATAGTACACAGGCGTCCATAATGCGAATAGTGTACATCACGAACCTCAAAACCTGCACGCTCCCTGCTTAGACCACCGGGCCCGAGTGCGGAGATACGACGCTTATGCGTGATCTCACTAAGTGGATTTGTTTGATCTAAAAATTGTGATAATTGTGAAGTACCAAAGAACGAATTGATAACAGAAGACAACGTTCTTGCATTGATCAAATCAACTGGTGTAAATACTTCATTATCTCTCACGTTCATTCTTTCCCGAATAGTACGAGCCATACGGGCAAGTCCAACACCGAACTGAGCATATAATTGTTCGCCAACAGTACGTACACGACGATTGCTTAAGTGATCAATATCGTCAATTTCACTTTTAGCATTAGTAAGTAAAACGAGATACTTAATGATTGCAATTATATCTTCCTTTGTAAGTACTTTCTTTTCGATTGGATAATTCAAACCGAGCTTGCGGTTGATTTTATATCTGCCCACTTCACCAAGGTCATAACGCTTATCACTAAAAAATAATTTATCGATAATACCACGTGCCGTTTCATCATCGGGAGCATCTGCACCGCGTAACTGGCGATAAATATGTTGCACCGCTTCGATCTCACTATTTGAAGTATCCTTATTTAAGGTATTGTAGATAATTGCATAATCACCACTCACTTCTTCCCGCTGTATAAATACACTCTTTACTTCGAGTTCAATAATCATTGCAATATTATCGTCGTCAAGAATAGTATCTCTCTCCAGAACAATTTCATTTCTTTCAAGACTTACCACTTCGCCGGTATCTTCATCCACAAAATCTTCAACCCAGGTGCGCAACACTCTTGCAGCTAAACGCTTTCCAAGATTTGCATGCAATGTTTTCTTGTCAGCTTTTACTTCAACAGCCATTCCAAAAAGTTCAAGAATGTCCTTATCAGTTTCGTAACCAATAGAACGCAGCAATGTTGTTACCGGGAATTTTTTCTTACGATCAATATATGCATACATCACATTGTTAATGTCGGTAGCAAATTCCATCCAGGCACCTTTAAAAGGTATCACTCTTGCAGAGTAAATTTTAGTTCCGTTTGGATGAACCGATTGACCAAAAAATACACCAGGTGAACGATGTAATTGGCTTACCACAACTCTTTCAGCACCATTAATTACAAACGTACCGCGTGGAGTCATGTAAGGAATATTTCCAAGGAAAACGTCCTGAACGATTGTTTGGAAATCAACGTGCTCCTCATCATTACAACTCAACCTGAGCTTAGCTTTTAAAGGAACAGCATACGTAAGACCTCTTTCAATACATTCTTCAATTGTGTAGCGTGGAGGATCTACAAAATAGTCAAGAAATTCCAGCATGAAAATGTTCCTCGTATCTGTGATAGGAAAATTTTCTTTAAACACACGAAATAATCCCTCAACGTTACGTTTATCGGGAGTCGTTTCTAATTGAAAAAAGTCCTTAAAAGACTGTATTTGTATCCCCAATAGATCGGGGGTTTCCGCCAAATGTTCAATTTTTCCAAAACTGATTCTTTGATCTGGAGCAACTTTAGTTGAAGGCATATTTTAGTTAAAATATTTTAAAGTGAGAGACCTTTACAAGGGTAATTACAGGTATTTTGCCACTTACCCGAAAATAAAGGAGTGCAAAAGTAAGAATTATTATCCAAATAAATTCAGATCAAATCCGGTCAGAATATTTTATAAAAATATTTAACGGGATTTTTTATAAACGAAATAAACGAGCAAAGGCCGGAAATAACCCCAGCCTTTGAACCTGGTATAAAAAATTTATTGAATTTCTACGTCAGCGCCAGCTTCGGTAAGCTTGGTTTTAATTTCTTCCGAAGTAGCTTTATCAACACCTTCTTTAATAGCTTTAGGGGCGCTATCAACAAGATCTTTAGCTTCTTTCAAACCTAAACCGGTAAGTTCTTTAACGATTTTCACAATGCCAAGTTTATTGGCACCAGGAGCTTTTAAGATCACATCAAAAGATGTTTTCTCTTCAACTGCTGCTGCACCGCCGCCTGCATCTGCACTCGCAACTACTGTTGCTGCTGCTGGTTCAATCCCATATTCTGATTTTAAGAATTCAGCTAATTCCTGAACTTCTTTTACTGTTAAGCCTACTAAGTTTTCAGCTAATGCTTTTACGTCTGCCATTTGTTTTAGTTTAATTTTTTCCGCCTTCTTTCCCCGATAGTCATTGAGGTCCGGCGGAGGGTTTTAAAAAATTTATTTTATTAAAAGACTTTCAATATTATTTTGCTTCTGCTTCCGGAGCTGATTCTGCTGAATCTTTAGCCGGCTTATTATCATCCGCTTTTGGTGTTTCGGTTACTTCTGCTGTAGAAGTTGAATTTGTTTCAGCTTTCGGAGTTTCTGTCGTGACAGCTTTTGTTGCTTCAACTTGAACTGCTGTTGATGCTTCCGGTGCTGCATTAGCTTCAGCCTTTGGCGCTTCAACTTCAGATGCCGCTTCAGGCCTGTTTTGCAAAGCTCCGATAACACGTTGAATCGGTGACATTAATAATCCGATCACCTCTCCAATTAATTCATTCTTGGTTTTGATTTTTGTAAGATTTACCAACTGGTTATCTCCCACAAAAATGTCCCCGTTTAAAAAAGCTGCTTTTAGTACCGGCCTTTCAGCATTTAATTGCTTGCGGAAACTGCTTATGATAAGAGCCGGTTCCTTTGGGCTTTCGCTGAACATTAAGGCTGTAACCTGGTGCAATGAATCATAAACACCTGCATATTTATCATTATCAAGACTCTCTAATGCTTTTTTGATGAGCGTGTTCTTAGCTACTTTCATTTCCACCTGCTTATTAAAGCAATGACGGCGAAGGTTAGTAACCTGTGCAACGCTCAGGCTTTCTGTGTTAGTGATATAGAAGTTAGAATATTGAGTAAACTTATCTTTCAAAGCTTCTATTACTTCTTGTTTTTGTTCTTTATTCATATCCTTTGTTTTGCTGCCGCGAAATAAATTACAAATCGAAGCAAATAATTTTTTCTATATTGATTTTGCATCTATGGTGATGCCCGGACTCATTGAACTCGCCATACTAAGGCTTTTCAAATAAATACCTTTAGATGTAGCAGGCTTAAGCCTAACTATTGCATTAATTAATTCCTGGCTGTTTGCTTCGATTTTATCCGGAGAAAAACTTACGCGACCAATGGAAGCATGAACAATACCTACCTTATCAACCTTGAAAGCAATTTTTCCGCCCTTTACATCATTGATAGCAGCAACCACATCGTTAGTAACTGTACCCGTTTTCGGGTTTGGCATCAGGTTTCTTGGGCCTAAAACTTTACCAAGCCTACCAATCTTTGGCATCACAGAAGGTGTTGCGATAATAACATCAACATCTGTCCAACCCCCTTCGATCTTGGTGATAAATTCATCAAGTCCTACAAAGTCTGCACCCGCAGCTTTTGCTGCCTCCTCTTTATCCGGCGTACAAAGGACCAATACTTTCTTTGTTTTCCCCGTACCATGTGGCAGTGAAACTGTACCACGTACGGCCTGGTCGGCTTTTTTGGGATCTACTCCAAGACGAATGTGCAGATCAACAGAGCTATCAAATTTTGTTGTATTAATATCTTTAACAAGAGCTGAGGCCTCCTTCAATGAGTAGGCCTTATTTTGATCAACCTTTGCGTTGGCTTCTTTTCTTTTCTTAGTAATCATATTCAAAAGTTTAATCCCGATGGCTATCGGGACTATTTATAATTTAATTGTCCCAGGGGGCTTTACCATCCACAGTTAAACCCATGCTACGGGCAGTTCCTGCTACCATTTTCATGGCGCTATTCAGGCTGAAAGCATTTAAGTCTTCCATCTTGTCTTTCGCTATTTCTTCTACCTGCGACCACGAAACTTTTCCAACTTTGTTCCTGTTGGGCTCTTTGCTTCCGCTTTGAATTTTTGCAGCATCTTTTAATTGTACTGCAGCCGGAGGGGTTTTAATAAGGAAGTCAAATGACTTATCTCCATAAACTGTGATGAGAACGGGAAGAACTTTCCCTTGTTTATCCTGGGTCCTTGCATTAAACTGCTTACAGAACTCCATGATGTTGATACCCTTTGAACCCAGGGCGGGGCCTATTGGAGGCGCCGGGTTAGCTTGTCCGCCTTTACATTGTAGCTTGACAAAGCCTGTTATTTCTTTTGCCATAATTAAATTTTTGGTGTTAACGCCTCGCCTGTGGCGGGCTCCCAATTCCTGATTTCGAAAAAGAACTTTTTTTGGGAGTGCGAAGGTAAAGAAATAATTTATTCTGGCAATAAGTTTTTTGATCTAATAAAACAATAACCAACGCATTCTTAAAAAACCTTTGGTTTATTGTTAAGGCCGGGAAGTCTGTTCCCTTACAGTTGCCATTACCAATCTTATTTCGCCATACGTTGTACCAGCGGGTAAGCTATCAAAGAGAACTTTAAAGCTTTCTAAGCCATGAACCCTGGCGGCTTCTTTTATAAGTTTCTGCTTTTGGGGAGTAACTACTTCGTCGATGTTGATTTCACCAGCCTGAACAAAATGGGCCAGGTGGGCTTCAATTGTGCCAACGGTAAAATTTCTTTCCTCAGCTATTTCAGCTATGGTTTTCCCCTCTTTAAATAAATTGAAGGAAATTGTTTTAGTGTCAGTTTTCGCCTCATTGCTTTTTTCTTTTCTTTCTCTTTTAGCAACGGGAGCTTTCGCTTCCATATTTGTCTTTAAGCTATTTTTTGTGCAGAAATCTTCAACCATATCTACAATTTCATCTCCGTATTTATCAACTTTTGCTTTTCCAAAGCCGCTCAGTTTTTGTAAATCTTGTTTATCCAAGGGCAAGTAGGCACATATTTCTGCTAAACTTGAACGATTGGCAACCATATAAATGGGCATTCCTGTTTCCTGGCAAATTAGATCCCGCCAGTTTTTAAGGACATCGTAAAGCTCAGCATTTGGGACATCTGAAAAAGTTTGCTTTTTCCCGGCAGCGTATGATGTTATATTAAAACGGGGTTGGGCAAATTGTAATTTATGCCCGAGGAAAGATGTAACAGAAAACGGTTCCCTGCAATATCCCAAATAGTAATTTGAGGTATGTACCGCAAGAATTAATTGATTAAGATATTCATTGATAACATTAGCGGCTTCCCGGTGCTCCGTAATGATAGGGTGATTTTGAATAGATTTAAAGTATGCTGAAAATTTTGGAAGAAAATGATTTGCCGCAGCATTTATTCTTTTTTGAAGATTTTCGTTTTTCTCTACAACCGCTTCATCTTTCATTAGTGTCGCAACCTGGCTGATGAACTTCAACCCGATATTTTTATCTGTTGAAAAATCTGTTTTAAGTTTTGCAGTCCACTCTATTCCTTCTTTATTTAATTTATCCTTTTGCTTTTCAACGTGAAACTGCAAAAGATCAAGAGCGTTTTCAATTTCATTAAATGAAAAAATCTCTTCGAGTAGTTGCTGGGTAAAGATTTGCCTGGCTCCATCAAATCTTTCTGCCAATGAACCTTTGTGAATCAAAGTGCGTTGTGCCTTGATTACGTTTTCATTACTATAAATAGCAGCAGAAGGAATTTTAGATAGAAGAACGATACCATCAAGACTTGTACACCTGCTTAACGCTACATATACCTGGCCGCTGCTGAATGCGGCACCAGCATCAATCATCACTTTCTCAAAAGTAAGCCCCTGGCTTTTATGAATCGTAATTGCCCAAGCCAGTCTTAATGGAAATTGAGTAAAAGTTCCCAAGGTTTCCTGTTCCAGTTTTCCATCAGACCTGTTTAAAACATAGCGGGAATTTTCCCACGTTTCAGAAGAAACATAGATATCTATGCCATCACACTCGACAATGATTTCTTCGTCATCTAAAGATTTCACGACTCCTATCTTTCCATTAAAATATCTTTTGTAAATCACATCATTTTTCAAAAACATCACTTGTGCTCCCACTTTCAGTAACAAAGACCCCTCGGCGGGGTATGTATTTTCCGGGAATTCTCCGTCAATATTTGCTTCGTATTTGAAAGATGGAGTGAGAATTTTCTGGAGCTCCCGATGATTAATTAGGTCTGCCTGGTTATTGTGAGACGTCAAGGTTATAAATTTCTCTTCAATTGAGGGGCGAAATGACGGATCGTACCGAAGATGCAAGTCTTCGAAATCATCAGCGCTCATGTTGTTGTTGCGAACCTTATTTAATAAGGCAACGAAAGAATCTTCTTTCTGGCGATAAATTTTATTGAGTTCAATCAGTAAAGGCATTTGTTCCTTTATAACCGTGCTGTCAAAAAAGAATGGAGACGGATAATATTCCTGCAAAATATTCCACTCGTGATTTTGGGCAACCGGGGGAAGCTGGTAAAGATCTCCAATACATAATAACTGAACCCCGCCAAATGGAATATCATGCCTTCTGCGAACTGATTTTAGAATGGTATCTATTGCATCCATTACATCACAGCGAACCATACTAATCTCATCAATTACCAAAAGCTCCATTTTTCTAAGCAATTGTTGTCTTTGCCTGTTGAAGCGGATTTTAGCGAGCAGTTCATCTTTATTATTTTTTGTAGGTAAAAATGGATGAAAAGGCAATTGAAATAAACTATGTAGAGTAACCCCGCCTGCATTAATTGCCGCAACCCCTGTAGGCGCCGCAACAACAATATTTTTAGAACAGTTTTCTTTCAGATATTTTAGAAAAGTTGTTTTACCGGTACCGGCTTTTCCTGTGAGAAAAATATTTTCGCTTGTTTCAGTAACGAACCTATACGCAAGGTCAAAGACTTCGTTGCGTTCTATGGAGTTAATATTTTGCATTAAATTTTATTTAGCAACAATTAAAAGTTAGCCACGAATTGTACAAATTATCACGAATGAAAGAAAATTACAACTTAAAATTAATTTGTGATGATTTGTAAAATTCGTGGCTATAAAATTTAAGCAGCGGGCTTATTACCCAGCAACAATAATTCGTGCACTTGTATTTCGGTATTGTATCTTTTGTTACCGTCTTTATCGGTGTAATTGTTGTTCATTAATTTACCTTCGATAGCAACTTCGCTGCCTTTGGTTAAATATTTTTCTGCGATATCGGCTACTTTACCCCAAGCGATCAAATTGTGCCATTGGGTCTCTGTTACTTTTTCGCCTTTCGCATTGCGATAACTTTCGTTCGTGGCGATCGAGAAGCGAACTAATTTCTTTCCGCTTTCTGTGTTACGTACTTCAGGAGCGTTGCCTAAATTTCCGATCAATTGTACTTTGTTTTTTAATGCATTCATGATTTTGTGTTTTGTGCTCACCATTTTTTGATGAACTTGTTTTTAAAAAAATTTTTTATTTCAGTTGACAATTCAAATTCGGTTTGTTTCATCAACACCACAAAGATGCATCGGAGCAAAAGCGACACTCGTATTTTAAGCGTTTATAGTTGTATATAACCGTTTGTAAGCGATTGTACTTGTAAAACATTTAATGTAACTTACCGCTGCAAATCAATACCAACAAGCATGACAGCCGAAAATAAACCTAAGCATTGCCTTACCTGTGGCAAGCCGATTAAAGGACGAACTGATAAAAAATTTTGTGATGATTATTGCAGGAATAACTTTAATAACCAGCTAAAATCAAATACAATTAACCTTGTGAGAAATGTAAATAATGCTTTGGGGAAGAACAGGCGGATTTTGGAATCAATGTTTCCAGACAATGAAGAGATCACTAAAACTACAAAAGACAAATTACTGCAGAAGGGATTTCAGTTTAGATATTTTACCAATACTTATACCAACAAGAAGGGGAATGTTTATTTTTTCTGTTACGATCTTGGTTACCTGCCTTTGGAAAATGACTGGTATTTGCTAGTGAAGCGAAAGGAGGAGGAATGAATTTGATTTGAAAAAATAAAAACCCGTTTCTTTTTGAAACTGGTTAAATTCTTTAGAAATTATTTTGGCAATTATATCTAATGGGCGAAAATAATCGAAATTTATTTTTAGACAATCATTACTAAAGTTTAGCAACCATATCTATGAAAAGATCGAAGGAAGTGAATCAAGATCGCCTATTCAAATCTTCAATTTCCCTTTTAATTTTCTCTCTCTCTTCAACTGTCAATTTCTTGTCCTTATTAAATCCACGCGATATACCCAAAGCTAAAGGGATAAACATTATTATAAAAGCCGCCACAAATTCCGTCAACTTGTTTTTAGTATTCGATGCATATGCCCAAGAGGCAAAGGCTAATACGATCAGGCTGATTATCCACATGTAAATTTTTTCGTGAATTTGTGCCGGCTCTTTATCATCTTTTCTAAATGATTTTATATAAAATTGAGTGAAAGAAAAACAAGAATATATTACAGCGCAGCAACCATAAACATAAAAAATTCTATAGATTAGTAAGTCTATATTCATTATTGATTTTTTTCCAGCTTTTCTTTTTTACAAATTACATTTTTCAAAAGAGAAATTGTAAAAGATTTTTTGATGATAGAATACCCTTTAAGCAAATGAAAATAGAAATAGTTTCTATCCTATTGTGTAAGCTTTTACAAAAGAATTTGTGACGATTAATGCAGAACGACTTTAACATCAAGCTCTAATCAAAGGATTTAGAAATCATTGTCTCCAAGTAACTAAGAAATCACTAAGATCCCCATGGAGAAATTGCCTGAAATTTTTCTCCCCTTCAGTACATATAAATAAATAAAATACCGGTATACCTTGCAGATAACTAAAAAATATACTATGCAAAACGTAAGATTTATGTACGAAGACATTTATGGGAACAGGGTAGATATGAGAATTGAGGGTAAGTTACTGGAAAATGAAAATGATATAATCAAACAGATGGCAGATAGGCTTTCTGATGGTTATATATTGGTTACTGTAGGGCAAAACTTCGAAACATTTCTAAACACGTGGATGACAGGCGGACTTCATGATAATCCATTTATGAATCTAAATTCTATTTATCCCTTTCGCGCTTTACCTGAATAGTGCAAAAAATTTCTGTAACAATTAATGCCGACACAGCGCTATTACCTTTGGAAAGTATGTTACTGACCTTTCTATTTTAGAAATGACAATAAAAAAACCCGCTACAGAAATGAAGCGGGTTCAATTTTATTTAGAAAATTATTTATTACGAAATTTTCTCCACCTGCATATAACTTAATTCTACAGGAGTAGCACGGCCAAATATTTTCACCTGTACTTTTAACTTCTTTTTTTCGTCAGTTACTTCTTCAATTACACCGTTAAAATCATTGAAAGGGCCATCAATAATTTTAATAGTTTCTCCTACGATGAATGGTTCACTCATGGTCATACCACCTGCATCTGCCATTTCATCTACCTTACCAAGCATTTTATTTACTTCAGCTTTTCTAAGGCTTATAATATTTCCTTTGGATCCTTTTCCATCAGTTAAGAAATGCATCACATTTGTGATATTACTTAAATGCTGCACAATTTCGTCAGTTAATTTACCATCGAGAACCTCAATCATTACATAGCCGGGATAAAAATTACGCTCCCTC
>JBBSBD010000026.1:0-36742 GCA_038251675.1 Chitinophagales bacterium
TGTTTCGGCATTTTGAATGGGATAGATGCTGATGTATGGAATCCGGAAACGGATACATACATCGAAGAAAATTTCAGTGAAGAAAATATTAAAACTAAAAAAGCAGCAAATAAAAAAGTTTTGTGCGACCGGTTTAACCTCGATGAAACAAAACCACTGATTGTATTTATTGGAAGGCTCGTAGGCGAAAAAGCTGCAGATCTTTTACCGGCAGCTATAGGAGATTCTATTTTCTATATGGAAGGCAAAATGAATTTTTTAATATTAGGAAGCGGCGATCCACATGTAGAATGGGAACTGGAAAATTTAAAAGGAATGCTGTTTGGTTATTATAATTCTCAAATAGGGTATAATGAAAAATTAAGCCACCAGATGTATGCAGGCGCAGATTATCTTTTGATGCCAAGCAGGGTAGAGCCATGCGGCCTTAATCAAATGTATGCATTGCGATATGGCACCATTCCTATTGTAAGAAACACCGGTGGCTTAAAAGACACGGTAAAAGATTATGGCGGTGAAGGTGGCTTCGGTATTTGTTTTGAGGTGGCTTCGGTAGGCGATATAACCAATGCAATTCACCGTTCATTACAACTTTACGAGCAGCAGGAAAGATTTAACGAAATAAGAATACAGATTATGCAGATAAATAATAGCTGGGAGAAAAGTGCAGAAAGGTATATTGAGTTGTATAATATGTAGGTATCAAGTATCAGGAATCAAGAATCAAGTATAAAGTATCAGGTATCAAATATTTAAACCCTCTAAATTTTAATATATGTGGATAAGCAAATCACTAATAGCAGTAGTACTTGGAGGCGGTGCAGGCACACGCCTGTATCCTCTCACAGCCAACAGGAGTAAGCCCGCGGTGCCGATTGCTGGTAAATACCGGCTTGTAGATATTCCTATTTCAAATTGTATTAATTCGAATATCAACAGGATATACGTGCTTACGCAATACAATTCTGCATCATTAAATAAGCACATTAAAAACACCTACCAGTTCAGTGCATTTAGCAGTGGTTTTGTTGATATAATGGCAGCGGAACAAACGCCGGATAATCCTCAATGGTTCCAGGGAACTGCAGACGCGGTACGGCAATGTCTCAGGCATTTGGAGAACAATGATTTTGATCATGTGCTTATACTTTCCGGCGATCAGTTGTATCAAATGGATTTTGGAAGTATGTTTCGCACACACGAGAAGAATGGCGCCGATATTACTATTGCGACCATACCGGTTACCGAAAAAGAAGCAACGGAATTTGGAATTTTAAAATCTGATGAAGAGCAAAAAATAACGTCATTTATTGAAAAACCCGGTTATGACAAACTACCGGATTGGCTCAGCGATACGGGTTCAACAATGAAGAGCCTTGGCAGAAATTACCTGGCTTCCATGGGTATCTATCTTTTCAAAAGAGAAGTTCTTTTTGAAATGTTGAGGGCAAGAAATAAAGACGCCACTGATTTCGGTAAAGAGATTATTCCTTCATCCATCGAAGATCACAAAGTATTTAGTTACCAGTACGATGGATACTGGACAGACATCGGAAATATCGGGTCCTTCTTTGAAGCAAATCTTGCGCTAACCAAAGATGTTCCTGATTTCAATTTCTTTGACAATTCAAAAAGAGTTTACAGCCGTGCAAGAATGTTACCACCCGCAAAAATTAGTGGTACCCGTATGGAAAAGACACTTGCAGCAGATGGGTGTATCATACTTGCGGAACACATAGATACCTGCGTAATAGGGATACGTACGAGAATCGGCCATGGCTCACACGTTTCTAATTGCTACATCATGGGTAGCGATTTTTATGAAACATTAGAAGAAATGAATTACGCCGCAGAGCGGGGCCTTCCAAAAATGGGTATTGGCGACAATTGCTATATTAATAATGCCATCATTGATAAGAATTGCCGCATAGGCAATAACGTTAGAATCGAAGGCGGAAGCCATTTGCCTAATGGCGATCACTCATTATATACCGTGAAAGATGGAATAGTTGTGGTGAAAAAAGGAGCGGTAGTTCCAGACGGATTTACAGTTTAGTGAACAACCATTTTAAATTTGGATATCATGAAACGATTTTCGTTCATTATATTTTTGTTTTGCTGCTTTTTTAATTTGTCAGTTTATTGTCAGAATGTAGGCATCGGAACTAATACTCCGGGTGCAAAACTCGAAGTAAACGGAAATATAAAAATCGATGGAGGAAGCCCTGCTGCAGGCAGAGTTCTTACAACAGTTGATGGAACGGGACTTGCGACGTGGGAAGATGTACCTGCTCCTTCTAAGGTTGCATTCAAAACATACCTTTCTGTTGACCAGGCAATTCCTAGCTTTAGCGACACCAAATTAAATTTTGGAATTAATTTTGGCTTCGATGATAGCGGTTCATTTGATGATATCATAAATAGTTTTAAGGTGCCATCTGATGGCTTGTACTATTTTCATGTATCTATAAATATTTCGCTGCCTACTACTGTTAATCCCACAATTATCAGGATAAATAGAAATGGAGCATTGCTAGCACAGGCTTCTAATGCAGTGTTTCAATCAACGGCAAGTTATAGATCAACTATTGATATTTCATGCATACAGAAATTGACCAGCGCTGATTTAATAAGCGTTTCTGCCATAACTTACGACGGTTCCACTATAAGTAATTATTCCGCCAGTACTTTTTTTGAGGGTTACAAAATTTACTAAACCCAATTTTTATAATTAATGAGTGTACTTAAAGACTGGATGGTTGTAATTTCAAAATAGTGTAATTTTTACACGAAATATTTAATAAACGATTGCTATGTCATCCAAACTTCTGCCAGGACAGCCGCTCACTTTCGGGCAAATTGTAAACATGAGTTTCGGATTTTTTGGAATTCAATTCGGCTTTGCGTTACAAAATGCCAATGTATCCCGCATTTTTCAAACACTCGGTGCTGAAATTGACAACATTGGATTTCTGTGGATAGCAGCGCCGATAACCGGTTTATTGGTTCAGCCGGTCATCGGGTATTTAAGTGATAGAACATGGCACCCGAGGTGGGGACGCAGAAGGCCATTCTTTTTTGTAGGAGCCGTGCTGTCGGCATTTGCACTTTTCCTGATGCCCCAATCAACTGTTCTCTGGATGGCCGCATCACTATTGTGGGTTCTCGATGCATCCATAAATATTTCCATGGAACCTTTTCGTGCATTCGTAGGTGATAAATTACCTTCCTCACAAAGAACAACAGGTTTTGCAACGCAGACTTTTTTTATCGGCTTAGGCGCTGTTATTGCCTCCCTGCTGCCTTATATTTTTACGAATGTTTTTGGCATAAGTAATACAGCAGCACCTGGTGTGATCGGCGATTCAGTAAAATATTCTTTTTATATCGGCGCCGTTGTTTTTCTTGCCTCGGTTTTATGGACGGTGCTCACAACCGATGAATTTCCGCCAGAAGATATTAAAAAATGGGAACAGGAAAAATTGGAAACAAAAGGAATTTTTAATGGAATTATTGAGATTACAAAAGGAATATTTTCCATGCCGCCTACCATGCTTCAATTAGCGATTGTACAATTTTTTACATGGCTTGCCTTCTTTGCTATGTGGATTTACACTTCATCTGGCGTCGCACAAAATTCATTTGGCACAACAGATCCGACTTCTAAAGTTTATCAGGATGCGGGAGATTGGGTAGGTGTAATGTTTATGGTTTATAATGGTGTTTCAGCTATTACTGCATTTTTACTACCGGCACTTGCCAAGCGGATAACCAGGCGATACACGCACTTGCTTTGCCTTATTGTAGGAGGGATTTCGCTTATCTCCATATTTTTTATCAAATCACAAAATCTATTGCTATTGCCTATGGTAGGAGTAGGTCTTGCATGGTCATCAACACTTACTATGCCTTACGCGATTCTCGCAGGCGCATTGCCGGCAAATAAAATGGGATTTTACATGGGAGTTTTTAATTTCTTTATTGTGATACCTCAAATTGTGGCAGCAGCAATCCTTGGATTTTTTGTGAAGAACTTTTTTAATGAACAGGGAATATATGCGCTGGTTATCGGCGGTGTATCTATGATCATAGCCGGGCTTTTAAATTTTATTGTAAAAGACAATGATGCGGTGAGCACTCCTGATGTGCTCAAGTATGAATTGGTTGAAGGTTGAGAGCGTTAAATTACAATTCGAGACAATGTTTTTTAATTAATATTATCAAAACAATTTTAATGAAAAACTTTATGAATTTCACAGCAATCATTGAGAAAGAAAATAATGGTTATGTTTCTTTATGTCCGGAACTTGACCTCGCAAGCCAGGGGGATAGTGTTGAAGGAGCTATAAATAATTTACAGGAAGCAATTGAATTATTCTTTGAGCATGCATCAAAAGATGAAATAAAATCACGCCTTAAAAATGAATTTTTATAGCGAATATCCAAATCGTTACATCAGATTTGGCTACAAAGCTTTCATTGCAAATTTTATAGTTCTATTAATCAAGAAAAGAATCATAGTTCAAGACCTCACGCATATACCCCAGTGTACTGAAGTATAAAATGGTGACGGTGACTTCAATCTTAACTAAAAATATTTAGTATGAAAAAAATTGCAACATTTTTAATTTTTAATTTCTCATTCTTAATTGTTGCCTTTTCCCAATCAGAAAATATTAAATGCTATCCTACTAACTGGTGGGTCGGTATGAAATGGAATAAGTTGCAAATAATGGTTCATGGCGACCGGGTGGCTGATCAATTTCCCATGATTAAAATGGGACCTGGCGGTGTTAAACTTGCAACCGGAGTTCGTCTTGTAAAAATAAACCGCGTAGAAAATCCAAATTATATTTTTCTTGATTTGGCGATTGATGCATCTGCAAAACCCGGCAAATTTTCTTTTCCTTTTTTGAAAGATATAAAACTTGATTACGAATTAAAACAACGCAGGCCGGGCAACGGAACAGCTTATGCACAAGGTGTGACGGCAAAAGATTTTATTTATTTAATAATGCCCGACAGGTTTAGTAATGGTGATGCCGGTAATGATAAGTTCAACGATATGAATGATACTTCTTCAGACACAAGCAATCCTTTCCTGCGCCATGGCGGGGATTTACAGGGTATCGCCAACCATCTTGATTATTTCAATGATCTTGGTGTAACGGCATTGTGGCTTACACCGGTAGTTGAAAATGATATGGGATTGACTGATGAAAATGGAACGATGCGAAGCACTTACCATGGCTATGCATTTACTGATCAATATAAAATTGACAAGCGCTTTGGGGGTAATCACGGCTATAAGCAAATGATTGCCGCTGCACATTCGAAGCATCTAAAAATTATACAGGATGCAGTTTACAATCATGTGGGCGATAAACATTTTTTATTTACTGATATGCCTGCAAAAGATTTTTTTAATCAATGGCCGAGCTATACAAATACCACGTACAAAGACCAACCGATGGTAGATGAATATGCGTCGCAGCGGGATTATGATATTTCACAAAAGGGATGGTTTACCACGTTTATGCCTGATCTCAACCAGCAAAATCCTTATGTGGCAAACTATCTTATTCAATATGCAATATGGGCGGTTGAGGAGTTTGGAATCGACGGATGGCGCGTGGATACTTATTTTTATAGCGATCGTGATTTTTTGAATAATATCAATGCGGCGTTATACAAAGAGTTCCCGCGTATAACTGTGTTTGGAGAAAATACGATGCAGTCTGTTACCGAGCAGGCTTATTATGCGGAGAATAACATTAAGACAAATTGGAAAAGCAACTTGCAAGGTGTTATAGATTTTCAATTGGAGGGAGGTATGCATGCGGCGCTCAACGAGGATTTCGGCTGGGCAAATGGCGTAACAAGATTGTATAATGTTTTGGTGCAGGATATCCTATATAAAGATCCCATGCGTAATCAAATCTTATTAGACAATCATGACCAGGATCGTTTCTACTCAGTAATTGGCGAAAACTTTAATAAATATAAGCAAGGCATTATGCTGTTGCTTACAGAGCGGGGCATTCCGCAATTATATTACGGTACAGAGATACTGATGAAGAATTTTAAAAATCCTACCGATGCAGAAGTAAGAAAAGATTTTCC
Source organism: Chitinophagales bacterium (assembly GCA_038251675.1). Taxonomy (GTDB): domain Bacteria; phylum Bacteroidota; class Bacteroidia; order Chitinophagales; family Chitinophagaceae; genus Ginsengibacter. Next base: position 6,124 of record JBBSBD010000026.1, read on the forward strand.
GGGGGGATGGCCGGGGGATTCAGAGAATAAATTTTTAGCATCGGGCAGAAGTGACCAGGAAAACGAAGCTTACAATTATGTAAAAACGTTGGCTCATTTCAGGATGAATTCATCAGCGATTAAATCAGGAAAACTAATGCAGTATATGCCGCAGGATGGCGTGTATGTTTATTTTAGATACGATAACAAGCAAACGGTGATGGTGATCATAAATACTTCGAAAGATCAAAGGACAATTTTGCCGGCGAACTATATTGAAAGAACAAATGGTTTTGTCAAAATGAAAAATGCGGTTACCGGCGAAGTAACTGATCTTAAAGATTTCTCTGCTGATGCAAATAGTGCCGGTGCATGGGAATTAATTCATTAGGTACCCTTAATAATCGAAAAAAATTAATAATTTATTATTTCCAAAAATAATTGCCTGTTTTATCTTTCGAAAAAAATCCCCCGATGTCAGCAAAAAAATGGCTAATAGCAATTCCGGTTTTACTGATACTTATTTATTTCGCTGGTCCCGCTCCATCCACACCATCTTATTCGCAAGCAATGCCGGAAGTGCCTTCGAACTCTTCTGCGCTTGAAAATTACATTTCAAAAAATGAACACGGGCATCATTTAAAACCAGGCAACGAAGCAAGAATTATTTGGTACAACGATAGCCTGAAAAACAAAACAGATTATGCAATTGTATATCTCCATGGTTTTTCAGCTTCGCAGTTTGAAGGAGCGCCCACACATGAGAACATTGCCAAAATGTTTGGTTGTAACCTTTATTTATCGAGGCTTGCAGAGCATGGCATCGATACGACCGAAGCTTTGGTAAACCTGACTGCGGATGAATATTGGGAAAGCGCAAAGCAGGCACTGGCGATCGGAAAACAGCTTGGGAAAAAAGTTATATTACTGAGCACATCCACGGGTGGTACGAATGCTTTGCAACTGGCTGCGGCTTACCCGGCCGATGTTGCTGCTCTTATTTTATTATCTCCGAATATTGCCATTAATGATCCCAATGCATGGATATTAAATAATCATTGGGGAATAGAAATTGCGCACCTGGTAAAAGGCTCACCCTATAATACGGCAAAAGATACCAGGCCCGTTTATAAACAATACTGGAACTATCAGTACCGGCTTGAAGCCGCGGTTGCGCTGGAAGAATATTTAGAGACAACCATGACGACTGAAACATTTGCAAAAGTAAAGCAACCTGTATTGCTGTTATATTATTATAAAGACGAGCAGCACCAGGATCCTGTGGTGAAGGTATCTGCAATGAAAGAAATGTTTAAGGAACTCGGTACGGCGGCTAATCTTAAACGTGAGGTTGCTATGCCAAACACCGGAGATCATGTGATTGGATCGCCTTTCAAATCTCATGATGCAATGGGTGTGCAAAATGAGGTTGAGAAATTTATGGAAGAGGTTTTGAATATTAAGACAGTACAATAAAAATGCTTTGAGAATGGATAAAATAACTCAGCAACTTTTTATGTAATCCCCATAGTAAGAAAGCAACATGCCGATACATTTCTTTTCAATTTTTGATTACAAAAGGAAATAACTGATCGCACGCAACATATATAAAAATTTGCATTGGGCGCTAAGACAATACGGAAAAGCGAAAACTAATTTGTTGTGAACCATAATGGAATTTTAATGTGAGTGCCATATTTATGTAATAGCTGCCACCCTTTCTAACATGTTTCGATGCGAGGTGGACAAAATTCAGAAGCATATAATTGTTTATAAAAGATTTATTTAGAAAAGTTCTTTGCACGACATAAAAAAGTAACAAGCCTGGTTGGCAACCAGGCAAACCGCATCAATCAATAAAAACAAATTCCATAAATTATTTCATCACTATTAAAAAATTTATTGTATGAAAAAGTTTTACTCACTTCTCGCCATTTTATTTATCCTTCCGCTAAGCATGAATGCTCAAAATGTTGGGATTGGAACGACAACACCAAAGTCTAAACTGGATGTTGCAGGCGGCATTACAGCATATAACAGTTACTTCATCAGACAGGACGGTTCACCCGGAGTAAGTGTAGGAAGAAGCGGCGCCAACTACGGCTCTGTAGGTTATGGATTAACCTTTACAGATACCACTGACAGGTACCGGTATAACGTAAGTGACCTCTCATCTATGATTAGTTTCAGAGGTGGAGGATTTGATTTTAATACCGCTCCCGGTGGTATTGCAGGAAATATAATTCCTTATACTACTGCAATGGTAATACTCCAAAATGGCAATGTGGGCGTTGGCACTTTAAGCCCTGTAAATAAACTATCAGTTGCAGGTACTGGAGATTTTTCGCATTTGAAGGCTTCAGGGACTTCAGATTTAGCGCGGGTAAATATGTCTGATCTCTTTGTTACCAGTTCAAGTTCTGTTGCTGCTAATATTGAAAATACAGGTAATACAAATTCCTCTCATGGTTTGCAAATTAAAGCAGGTTCCAATACCAATACAACAGCTAACGGAGCATATTTTATTATATTTTACAGACCAGATGCGACCTTTTGCGGAGGCATATATCAAGTCGGTGGCAATAGTGTTAACTATGGCAGCGTTTCCGACAAGCGCTTAAAAAACATTATCGGCACATCGCAAAAAGGATTATCAGATTTAATGAAAATAAACATTTACGATTACAGCTTTAAATCAGATCCAAATAAAAATGTGCAAACAGGTTTTATGGCGCAGGAACTTTACGAAATATTTCCGCAAGCAGTAAGCAAACCAAGAGATAATAATGAACCGGCAGAGAAAAATCCGTGGATGATTGATTACGGAAGGGTAACTCCTTTGATCATCAAGTCTGTTCAGGAACAGCAGCAAATGATTGATGAATTGAAAAAGCAAAATGATGACTTGCAGAAACAAAATGCAGCAATAAGATCAAGGCTCAATAAACTGGAAGCATTGATGGACGAGCAGCAATTGATTGATACAAAGCAGATGATTTTAGCGAATTAGGTTTTCCTTTTTCCCTTTAGCGAATTTTTTATGGCTGTCCGTCAAAACGTTGGCTCGGACAGTTAGAGTTCATCATTCTTGTCAATCAGCTTTAAACTTTTACCATTGTGCAATTTGACTTTTGCTTATGGGCTGGGCTGACGTTCCCTGATTCCCACCACGACACAAAGCCCTAAAACGTTTGCGGCTATTAAAATGATAAGGTATGGCGACAAAAAGGTTGCAATATTATTCAGGCGTTCGGTCTTTGAAAATGAATTAGAACATATAAAACAACATAATCAAAATTGAATTATGTAATGCCGGAGATTCGCAAACCATAGGCATGTATTATGAAGGTAGCCGCTACAAAGATTGGAACTTGCTGGGATGTCTTTAAGTCCACGAAAAAAAATTTCCTGCAATTGTGCTTTTAAGATATTTTTTTAGAAAAATATTCCCCTCCCTAAAACGCAATGCCTCAGATAATTCTTACTTTGTTCCTATATCCAAAAAATCATGGTAAAAAATATCTCTGTTTTCCTTTTTTCGATCCTGCTTCTTGTAAGTTGCAAAAGCAAACAACCAACCTGCGAGCCGCAATTACGGGATTCATCACTGGCATCTATTGATTCAATGTCTGTAAAATTGAACTGGCCTGCCGACCTTAGCATCATGGGCTTTTCCGGCCCCAATCTTACGCCAAGCCCTGCCTGCCTGGCTGTTGCCGCATCAGGAGAGGTGTATGTTGGCGTGGATATGATTGGCTCTCTTGGTAAAAAACCAGGGCAGGGGCGAATTGTAAAACTGGTAGATTGCAACAACGATGGTATTGTGGACAGGCATACGGAATATGCCAAGGTGGATGACCCACGCGGTATTATTTCAGTGGGTGACAAGTTGTATGTGCTTCATACCGTTTTTACGGATACCCTGGCAACAGGCATGGCGCTCGAAGTTTACGAAGACAAAGACAATGACGGCTTTGCTGACGGGCTACCCAAAACGCTCGTGAGCCACATGAGTAATCCTACTTATCTCGCAAGCCGCGGTACGGATCATGCTACCAATGGCATTCGCCTCGGCATAGATGGCTGGATATATATCGCTGTGGGCGATTTTGGTTTTCATGATGCCACAGGCAGCGATGGAACAAAACTTACGATGCTGGGTGGAGGAATCGTTAGGGTAAGGCCAGATGGAACTGAAATGGAAGTGTACATACATGGCACCCGCAATATTTATGATGTTGCCATTGATCCCTACATGGACATTTTTACAAGGGGAAATACTAATGACGGCGGGGGATGGAATATGCGCTTCAGCCACATGATTCAATCCGGCGAATACGGTTACCCGGTATTGTTCAAGCATTTTACGGAAGAAATTATTCCCGCTTTGGTAGATGTTGGCGGCGGCTCAGGTACAGGAGCACTGTTTATGGATGACCCTACCTGGCCGGCAAAATACAATCATGTGCCGATGATGGCGGACTGGGGCAGAAGCGAATTATACATTCACAGGCTCACGCCTGATAATGGCAGCTATACACAGGAGCAGGAAGATTTCATTCACCTGCCGCAGATTACCGATGTGGATGTTGATGCTTCAGGCCGCATGTATCTTTCTGCGTGGGACGGCGCCGGCTTTTCAGGTGATTCCACCAAAGGATTCACGGTACGTGTGGTTCCAAAAGACTGGGTGTATAAGCCTTACCCCGATCTTGAGGATGCATCCATTGGCGAACTCATTGACCTGATGCAATCTGAAAGCAACGTTGCCAGGCTATATGCACAGCAGGAGTTGATGACGAGAGGTAATGATGCCATGGAGGCGGCATGGAAATTAGCCGATGATAAAAGCAAGCCCGCTTATGCCCGTGTGGCAGGCATGTACGCTTATGCACAAATGGCCAAAGCCGGTGCGGTTAAAAACTTAGTGCAACTGGCAACAGAAGAAGATATGAAAGCTTATGCGCTGCGGGCTCTCTCCGACAGAAAACCCTTCCTGAAAGATGTGCCCATCGAACCATTTTTAAGCGCCCTGAAAGACACTTCTAAAAACGTTGAGTTCGAAGGGATCATTGGTTTAGGGCGGCTGGGCCGAAAAGAAGCAGCAGAAGCATTGCTGCAGATTCCTGTTCCGGCATCATTTGTTGCTCCCGCTAAAGGATCGGAAGGGCCACATGCTATACCTAATTCAGCCATCATTCCTCCCCATCTTGCAGTAAGAGCATTGGTAGCACTCAATGCGGTAGATGCATGTGTTGCCGCTATCGGCACGGAACACTCTACGCTGGCATTATGGGCGCTGCGTTATATGCATGATACGAAAGCCGTGGAAGGATTAATTGCTGCATATCGAAATACACAGGATACTACTTTGAAAACCGAAATAGTTTCTACACTTGGCAGGCTTTACAATGAAGAAGCACCGTATGACGGCACGTGGTGGTGGAGCACCCGCCCGGATGCACATGGCCCATACTATAAGCCCATAACATGGGCGGGTTCGGATAGCATTAAAGCTTTTTTGGTTGATGTTTGGAGTAAATCAAGCGCAGCAGGCAAGCAATTCTTTGCAGATCTTAATGGCAAACTCCGGATAGGCATTACGCAATTTGGCGGAGAAGAATTACAGGTTGCTGAGACTGAAGAACCTAAGGTTGACCTTAATAAAATCAGGAATAAAAAAGGGCAAATCGGTGCATCATCTATCGAAGATATTATGCTGGCAATGGATAAGATCAAGGGTAACCCGGCAGATGGCAAGCGCCTCTTTATTCAGCAGAGTTGTATTACCTGTCATACACTTAGCAAAGGCGAAGCACTGAAAGGCCCTTTCATGGGGCAGATTGGTTCCATTATGAATCGCAAACAAATCGCAGAATCCATTCTTACACCCAACGCTTCTATTTCACAGGGCTTTGCCACCGTGCAGGTGCAAACAAAGGACGGGAAAACGGAGATGGGATTCGTGACTGAAGAAGCTGCCGACAAAATTGTTTTACGCGATATTACCGGGAAAGTTAATATCATTCTAACTAAGAATATTCAGAAGCGGGAAGAACTTAAAAATTCGATGATGCCAATCGGAATGGCCAACGCTTTGTCGTACGAGGAATTTGCTTCGCTGATTACTTTCCTTTCACAACAGAAATAGTAAAACATATTATTACAAAGATAAAAACCCGCTGAACAGGTCTTTTATTTCCCCCCGAAACCGCGGGGGTTGAGAAAACTTTCCCTCATTCAGTGTCTTACTCACAGGTCCGTGTAGTGCACCATGCATGGTGCCTTAAATGTTTATTTAATTGGATTTTATTTTTATTAAGTGATGAAATAAGTTGAATGAAGATTCGGGTTTCAAGGAAGATTTATTATGATTTGAAAATTCTGTTGCGCCCCTATGACACTAATGGAAGATGTATTTAATATTAAAAAAGTTCAATAAGTATTTTTAAAAATTATAACCATTCTTCCTCACAATAAAGCCCCCCAAATAAGCCTTGCCTTATGTCCTTCTATATCTTTCTTCTCTTCAGGATCATCACTATACCAATCTTTGGTGCGGTCGATCATTGTTGTTTTTAAAAATTTCAAATCATAAGATTTCCTGGCGTCAATAGGCTTAATGATTTTTTCATCTACGCCTGTCAGCATAACCTTTGTGGCAATCCATGATGTATATAATCTTGGTATGGTTACGCCGAGTATCATTCCCGGTAAGCCGTTTATGGAACATGGGCCTCCTGAGATCATAATTTCATCGGAATAAAAAGCAAATACATACACGCTGTCAAACATTATGGCCACTGCCTTCCTGCAATTGAACCCGGCTATCACCCTCGTGTCATTGGTAATTTTCCACTGTAGCTTCCGGATAGAATCTTCTATATTAATATTACTGCCATCCACATTTTTTTGCATGTTTAGTTTGCCTGTGTTATAGTCGCAAAACCAAATATTTTCCTCATCACTTTCACGATACCACTTGGGTACTTTTTTTGATCCGTCAGACCAGTGATCAAATTTGTAAATGCTTTTATCATTTGCAAAAGTAAAGTCGTAGTATCCTGTTTTAAATTGCGGCATCTGGTCTTTCAGCATATCTTCAAACATACCGTTACCCATTGTCTTTTTTATATTAGCCGTTACTTCATATTCAATTACTGCTTTGGTAATAAACTGCTGTGCATTTACATGCAGCTGCAAGCAAGCAATCATTAATAAAACACATGCCTTGATTTTCATAATATTTTTTTTAAAATCCTACTTTGCTTTTGATGCTTTGTTTTTGAAGTCCCATTCAAAACCAATTAAAAAATATCTTTTAAGCCGGTTGTTTATTGTTTCCGTGTAGGTATTGCTGTAGAAATTTCTATCTATACCTATGTTTTGATTTAAAATATCATGAACGGAAATATAGGCTGTGAACTCGTTACTATGAAAAGTACGTTGCAGCCTTGCGCCCCATTGGGTTGAATTCAGGTTAGTATTGAACTGTTGTGTTTTTTGTCGTGTGCTCCAGTCAAGATCAGTAATAACTGACCACACTTTTTTATAATATACCGTCGCATTTACGGAAAGCGTATTCGTGTTATAATGAATTTTTGTATCATTTTGCGAAGTGGTATTAGAATTATAACTAAACTGATCACTCACAGAAAAATCATATTTCTTCTCTTTGGATTTATATAAGGAAAAATAAGCTCCGGGAGTAATTGTTTTTGAAAAACTTTTCTGGTTATTTATGATATCAGCATATTTATTGTAGCTCACACGCGGACCAATATAAACCCGCAAATCAATTTTTTTCAGCTTGAAACCAACGCCGCCATTGAAGTTTAAAGATATGTTCCCATCGGTATTGATAGGTTGCGTAACGGTTTTCCCGGAATCAACATCTATAACCCTGTTATTCGTTATCGCATTACTCGTTGATCTCACATACACCGATTGCCACATCTGAAAATCTTTTAAGAAATTATAACTGCTATGCGATATATTAAACGAATTGGTAAAAGATGGCTTTAAATCAGGATTACCAATGTATTGATTAAAATAATCATTGTTGTTTCTTAGCGGCTGTAACTGGTTAATGGATGGTTGAGACGTATTGCCGTTGTAATTAAATCTGATATTGTGATTTGGTTTATAAGTATAATTAATATTTGCTGAAGGGTAAAAGTTTACATAATTACGTGTATAGTCTTTATCATAGGTGAGATCTTTTAAATTGAAATCCGTAAAGCCAAAGCCTGATCCGATATTTATTTTCCACTTTTTATTGGCAAAATTTAACCTGGTTGATGGAATATTCTGAAGTATGTTTTGCTTGAATTGATTAGATAAAGAATCAACAACAGTTTCATACTTACCCGAAACCGGAGTATAATTATAGGTAAGCTGGTTGTTGGTGCCATAGTTATAAGCAAGTTGATAAGCCAGTTCCAATGAATATTCCTTGGCTAATGGTTCTGTGTAAATTACCTTTCCTGAAATATTTGATGTTGTTGTATTGTAATCTTTCATTTGGTCCAGGTCCTGGCTGCTTGCAGGAGTGCCGTCAAGATATGCCTGGTTAGACGACCTCAAAAAATTATTGCCATCGTTATTCAATACATTCCAGTTCCCCGAGAACGATAGTGTTCTCCTGCTTTTCTGAAATTTATGCCGGAAAATAAGATCTCCTGATACAGCGCTTTTATCGTTATTGGTTTGCAGGTTTCTTGAGCTTGTATTTTTTAAAGTTCCGGTATTGCCGGTACTTACAGAATTTAATTGGCTTCCGCTTTCTGTATGATAAAAATTGGTATTGGCCGTTATTTTTAATGAATTCGCGGAATCGAGTTTCATATCCAATACACCCCTTATCTTAAAGTTGTGCCTGTTTACATCGTTCGTCTCATTTGAATTTGTGTTTAAAACAGAATCTCCTACCTGTGCCTGGGTAAAAGTTTGCCTGTTATTCGTGTATTGCTGACTGGTATATTTCGGAGAAAGATTAAGGTTATACTTGTCATTCCATTTATTACTGTACTGCAACCCTGCATTTACATTGGTTATAAAACCGTTTTGCGGATCAACATAAGGTTCATCATCATTATTTCCTGTCCATTGGAAATTAACATTGCCATCGTCATCCACGTTTGCACTAAAGTTATCATCACCTCCGCCATATTTTTGTTCATCCTGCCAGCTAAGGCCATCCTGGCCTGTGTTGCCGCTTAGCAGAAAGGCCGATAGTTTTCTTTTTCCTTTAAAAGAGCTGAACAGTAAATTCTCATTATACCGGTTTTCATCATTTTGTTTAGTGCCACCTGCCACATCTGCTTTTCCAAAATACCCATGTTTGCTATTTTCTTTTAATTTAAGGTTAATGGTCTTTTGTGTTTGACCGTCATCTATTCCTGTAAACTCTGACTGGTCACTTTTTTTATCAAATACCTGCACTTCTTTTACAGCATCTGCTCTTAAGTTTTTTACTGCCATGCCAGGGTCATCACCAAAAAATTCCTCACCATCTACTAAAACTTTTTGTACCGTTTCTCCCATTGCAGTTATCTTACCATCCTTATCTACCTGTATGCCGGGCAATTTTTTTAATAATTCACCAACATTAGCATTAGCGCTTACTTTAAAACTGTCAGCCGTATAAATAGTAGTGTCGCCCTTAATGCGGAATCCTGAACCTGATTTTATAATGACTTCCTGCAATAATTTGCTTTTTGAAATAAGATGTATTTGCGCCAGGTCTTTATCACCGTCTACCTCAACATTATCCAGCAAATCGGCAAAATAGGGATGCGTGGTCATTAAGATATATTTACCGGGATGGATATCTTTTAAAATAAATTTTCCATCAGCATCGGTTCTTGTAAATTTATAAAGAAAGGAATCTACCGGTGTCAATAAGGCTATCACTGCATTTTTTACAGGTTTTTTTTCATTGTCATCATTTACTGATCCGGTAATTTTTGCAACTTGTGCCTGTGCAGAGAAAGAAAATAAAATAACAAGTATGAAAAGAGCAAAAATATTTTTCATAATCAGATTTAGTTTTTGGGGGCAGATAGGAAATAAGATTCAAAAGTGCTTAAAATATTTAGTTTACCTTATGTACTAATCTTAAATTTACGTTAAAGCAAATGTGATTAGCAATAAGATACTTAATGCATTAAATTCCATAAATGGCAATAAAAAAAGCACAACCGGGAAGAGATAAGGCAGATGCAAATAGCAATAACCCGACTCCAAAATACGAAGAGGTAAATTTTGTGGATAGTACAAAGCCCGTTTGGAACTATTCACTATTTACAGGCGACGATCTTGAAAATTTTTGGAACGGAACTCACTACAGCCTGTATAAAAAATTTGGTTCCCACCCTATGAATGTGTTGGAAAAGGATGGATATTATTTTTCGGTATGGGCTCCCAACGCCACTAAAGTGAGTGTAGTTGGAGATTTTAATAAATGGGATACCAATGCACATCCTCTATTTGTAAGACTCGAAAAGTCCGGTATTTGGGAAGGATTTATTCCCGATATAAATGAATACACCAGTTATAAATATTATATTGAGGGATACCAGGGCGCAAAATTATTTAAGGGTGATCCTTATGCAAATCATTGGGAATTACGGCCAGGCACTGCATCAAAAACGATTGAACTTGGCTACGAATGGAAAGATGATGAATGGATGAAAAACCGCAGTGAGAAAAATTCCCTCGATGCGCCATGGAGTGTATACGAGGTACATCTCGGAAGCTGGATGCGACCTTATCCTTATACCGAAGAATCTTTGAATTCATACGCGGAAACCACGAAACGCCTTGTGCCTTACGTAAAGAAAATGGGCTTTACACATGTGGAGTTCATGCCTGTAATGGAATTTCCTTATGACGGGAGCTGGGGTTACCAGGGAGCGGGCTACTTTGCTCCAACATCACGGTTTGGCATACCCCAGGATTTTATGGAAATGGTGGACGCCTTTCACAATGAAGGCATTGGCGTAATACTTGATTGGGTTCCTTCGCATTTCCCCTATGATGCACATGGGCTATATATGTTTGATGGTACGCACACTTATGAATATGCCGATATGCGAAAAGGCTTTCACCCTGACTGGAATTCTTATATATTTAATTATAAGCGGGGCGAGGTACGATCCTTTCTTATTAGCAGTGCCAGGTTTTGGTTTGATAAATTTCACATTGATGGTATAAGGGTTGATGCCGTAAGTTCCATGCTCCGGCTTGATTATTCAAGGGAAGAAGGAGAGTGGGAGCCAAATGAATTTGGTGGTAATGGAAATCTTGAGGCTATTGCGTTTATCAAGAGCCTGAACGAAATGGTATACCGCGATTTTCCTGATGTACAAATGATTGCAGAAGAATCAACCGACTGGCCGCAGACCACTGATCTTACGGTACACGGTGGTCTCGGCTTTGGTATGAAATGGATGATGGGATGGATGCATGACACCCTTGACTATTTCAAAATCGATCCATTATTTCGTAAAGATCATCAAAATAAGTTCAGTTTTAGTATGGCGTATTTTTATGATGAAAATTTCATGCTTCCATTGAGCCATGATGAGGTAGTGCATGGGAAGTCACCAATGATATATAAAATGCCCGGCGATACGTGTGCTAAGTTTGCCAACCTTCGATTGTTGTATACCTATATGTACACACATCCGGGAGGCAAGCTGCTTTTTATGGGAAATGAATTTGCTCAAACAACTGAATGGAATCATCATACGGAACTTGATTGGTATCTTTTGCAACATGAGTCTCATCAAAAGATGCAGGATTGCGTGATTGCCTTGAATCAACTATACAGGAAAGAGCCTGCTTTATATGAATTGCAATTTGATGAAAAGGGTTTCGAGTGGATCGACCTTGATAAAAGAAATGAATCCGTGATCGTTTATATGAGAAAGGGCAAAAAGAGTGAAGATAATGTTTTAGTAGTATTTAATATGACACCTGTAGCGCGGGAAAACTGGAAAATATCCGTACATGGAAAAGCTAAGTGGGATATTATTTTCTGCAGTGACGACAGCCGCTTTTGGGGCAGCGGTCAAAGTGAACATCACTCCATCGAAACAAAACTCGTGGATAAAAAAAGTAAGTTATATGAAATAAACATTTATCTGCCTTCGTTAGGAGCTATAGTACTAAAATAGTTTTGGTATATTATTTGAACTTCCTGCTACCATGTAGCAAAATGATCCTTATATGAAAAACCTCCTTCTTACCTCGGGCTTGTATTTTATTTCATTTGCTGTTTTTTCACAAAATGCTGATAGCGCATCTTATTATTTCACAAAGGGTATAGAAGAGAGAGATGCACGTCGCTTTGCCGTTGCGGAAAAGAATTTCGGTAAGTCAATTGAATTCAGGCAGGATTACGTGGATGCATATATTGAAAATGGTAAGGTAAATCTTAAGATGCATAAGATATATGATGCACAGAAAAATTTTACGAAAGCTTATGAGCTTCAACCCGGCAACCCTGAAGTAATAAAACAAATGGCCGAATTGTATTTCAACAATCGCCAGTTTCAAAAAGCAATGGAATTTGCCAGGAAATGCAGTACTTGCCCTGATGCTGACCGCATTCTCGGAATGGGTTATTATCAAACAGAAGATTACGGTAATGCCCAGGCATACCTGCAAAAAGCGGTCGCAAAAAATGATACAGACGCAGAATCTGCCTATACATTGGGACGTACTTTCCTCGAACTTGAAAATGAAAAAGCTGCAATCCCCAACTATCAAAAAGCAATAGCTATAGATCCATCAAGAAATGCATGGATGTACGAACTTGGGCTTATTCTTTATAGCCAGGGAGACTATAAAAATGCACTCAAATATTTCAATATGGCCGCAGATGCGGGATATAATAAATCGAATGATTTTAATGAGAATTACGGCTTTGCTCAAATATATTCAGGTGACAGTGAGAATGGTACAAAAACGCTTACAGAAGTATTGAACAAGAAGCCTAATAATAAAGAACTTCTAAATAACATCGCGAATGCCATGTACGAGACAAAACGTTATGATGAGGCGTTGTCCTATTTTTCAAAGTTGCTTGAGTTAAATCCTAAGGATGCCTCCTCTTTGTTTATGGCGGGTATGGTTTTCCAGAAAAAGGGCGAAAAAGAAAAAGGCCAAAAGATATGCGACAAAGCAATTGAAATGGATCCCTCTCTTGCAAGAAACCGACAGAAGAAAGACATACCTATGGGATTGTAATGACTTCTCTCGTTGCAGCGTATAATGCGTTGCTTTTTCCGCACTAGTATTTCTCCGTGAATCTAAAAGTTGCCCGGTTTAATAAACAAGCAATTTTACCTGATAGAACATACAACCTGATGTAGAAATTACTGCAATTTTTATTAAGTTCTTTACCTCTTGACGGAAAACTATCCCAGGAGTAATTTAGTGTTTGTAAAAAATCACAAATTAAACCTGTTCTATGAGAAAAATTTACTTAGCTACTTCAGCAGTTTTATCAACGCTTATTATTTTTCAAAACACCAATGCACAAGGTGCCTTCCAGTATGCTTATTCCGGCAAGTCTGCATATAATAGTAATGTAAGAAGCGTTGAGGTAAACCATAGTTCATCAACAAAATATACGCCGTATCCCAATCCATCAGTAAAAGGAGTTAATATTCAATTTGCAACTTATACCAGTGGTGATTATGAAGTGCAGCTCGTAAACGGCAATGGCCATAAGGTATTTGGACAAAAATATGCATTGAATAAAAATAACTCCATTAAAATCGAATGGCCTCAGAAGCCGATGCCCGGGATTTATTATTTAAAAGTAAAAGATCTGAATACGAGCATTGAAGAAACAAGCAGATTGCAGGTAATGTAAGAGCCCAATAGGCTATTGTTCATTCCTTGCGGGCATTCATAATAAAGATCGATTCTATCTTTCTTCTGTTATCAAGCGTTTCGTAGAAATCATCAAGGTAGGCAGTCATTAGTTTTCTGCACTTATTACTGCATAATTCAAAATGATCTATATAATACATGATGCTTTCTTTCTTTTCTTTAAAGACTTCAATGGTCTTCATTAATTCGTCGTAACCACGCGGAAAGCCGCGATATAATCTTTGTGACACCGATTCTATGCCCAATCCTTCGGCGGGTACAGCATAACCGGCATTCACGAGGCCGCAATAATCATAATCGTATGGCACTCCAAAAGGTTTTGCAAGGGTGTCATTTTTTGGAACCATCAATTTCATATTATGAAGATTGGGTATCGACCAATCAGTGTTTCCTACCATATATTGAAACAGGTTAACAAATGTCATTTGTTCCCTGTTTGTATTTTCTGTCAGGAAGTTTTTAGATTTAATTTCAACGCAATTATTTCTTTTCGCAAGATCGTTCATGTCCTCAAGAAGAAAAGCATATTGGGTAGATGATTTTACTTTTCCCTTGCTATCGTTATAGGTTACATGCATAAGCCTTACGCGAAAACTCATAGGCGAAAGGATGTTCTGAATCTTATAAACCAAAAATTCTTTGAGTAATAATTCTTCATAAGCGGAGCCGGTCTTACATCCGCCGACAAACTTCAGCTTTTTTAAAGGAGAAAGTTTTGGTGAGGATGCATTTTTAAAATCCATCATGAGGGATGCCATATCGCAATTTCGCTTTCTGTATTCGCCACGTGGCTCTACACGTATTTCTTCTGTAATGGTTAACGTATCAGAAAATTTCATCGAAATAGTCGCGGGCTGGTAAGTGGGAGTTTTTTTATCGTTTCTCAGTTTTTTAATATCAGTAGAGAAGTCGACATCAATAACATTATCGTCAAGAAAAAATAGCTGCCTGTTTATGGGAGAAGTCTGGCCAAAACTGAAAGAGTGTTGAAAGATCAATAAAATAATAACGCAACAAACTTTTCGCATCTTCAATAGTTTTGATAAATTGCCATCAGCAATATAGAAAAATAAACGAACTTTCGCAGACACGATTTGCAAATTGTAAATGCTATTTAAAAATCTCCGGTATTACTTTGCCAACTGTGCCGCTAGGCATTTGAATATGCAAAAGAGCAGCAAGGGTTGGTGCAATATCCGTCATGTACGTCTCCTTGTTAGTTTTGCCCGCCTTTATCCCCCATCCGTACCAGAGCAATGGAATGTGAGAATCATAAGGGTTCCATACTCCATGGGTTGTTCCTCCACTTGCAAAACCTTCAATCCATTGGGGCTGTAAAATCACCTGTAATTGCCCGCTTCTTGAAGGGTGGTAGCCGTTAGCAAACATCTCTTTTACTTTGGAATTTAGGGCTACTTTATTAAAATCCTCCATATCAATTATCCTGTCGATTCCGGGTTGTTTCGAGAGATAGTTTATGATCCACGCTTTTACATCGGTTATTTTTAATTGAGAAGAATTGATAAGTGTCGTATTCAATGAAACCTGGTAGTTAGCTATATCCATTATAAGGTTATCCTGGCCAAACTTTTCCTTCAGACCCGCTTCCATTTTATCAAGGAGTGCCGAAAAATTAATTCCACCAGCGGGTATATTATGGTCTTTAGCAAAAGAAGGAATATGCGCTACACCATGATCAGCAGATAGAAAGACCGTGTATTGATCTTTGCCAATCCTGGCGTCCAGGAAATTCAGAAGATCACCCAATTCTTTGTCGAGCCTTAAATAGTTATCTTCCTCTTCAACCGAATTTGGGCCAAATGAATGCCCGATATAATCGGGCGATGAGAAACTCACTGCAAGTAAATCTGTAATCGCATCTTCGCCTAGTTGCTCATTTACAATTGCCTGTTTTGCGAATTCCGCAGTAAGCGTATTCCCGAAAGGAGTGGCTAACACCGCACCGTAATTATTACCGGCAAAACTTTTTAAGTTATAAGGAAACCCTTTTGATGCAGCGCCAAATGGCTTGCCTTCGAAATCATTTACATCTGCGGTACTTTGAGTATAGGTGTTCAAAGGATACAATGTATTCCAGCCCGCATTATAAAATGAATCAATCATTTGCTTTGAATTGAATCCTTTTACCCATGCCGGCAAACTCTTTGTATAATAATCGGAAGTGATCCAAACACCTGAATTGCTATCGAACCAAAAAGCACCGTTAGCGCTATGGCCAGCGGGTAGTATGCTGGCGCGGTCTTTTAGTGCTACACCAACTACTTTACCCTGGAAGTTCGTAGCTAATCGCAACTCATCGCCGATAGTGGTAGTAAGTAAATTTTTTGGACTTTCCATTCCGGCTTTTGTACTGCTGCCAACTGTTTTTACAGAGCTGTCTTCTGTGCAGTAAACACTTTTGTTGAGATCATAATCCCACCAAAAGTTTCCCGTAATACCATTTATCGAGGGAACTGAACCGGTATAAATGCTCGCATGCCCGCATGCCGTGACGGTAGGGGCGTAAGGAATAAAAGTATTCTCACAACTAAATCCCTGGTTGATCAGCCTTTTAAATCCGCCCTTATCAGCATACCGATCATAATATCGATATAGATAATCCCATCTCATTTGGTCTATTACAATTCCTACCACCAACCTGGGGCGTTGTAAAGACTGTGCCGATAATGTTACTGAAAAGGCAATTGCCAAAATTACTGTGAATGTCTTCTTCATAAAAGCCGGTTATGTCAGGTTTTTAATTTTTGAAATATTACTTAAAAGTTAGCAACCATATTTGTTTACGAATCTAAAAAACAGCATTTATAAAATAAATATAAGATCTAATTCATCATCAGTACGTTCACGCTACGCTGCAAAATATTGAATGCGATTTCCGCCATCAGGTTTTCCCTATCCAGTGTAGGATTTACTTCAGTTATTTCGAAACAACAGATCTTCCTGTTTTGCATAAACTTACTTACCAGGTCCTCCGCCTCTCTCTCCCTCAAGCCATTCGTTACAGGCGTTCCCGTGCCTTTTGTGATTGAAGAATCCAGGCAGTCAACATCAAAGCTTACATAGATGTCAGTACATTCATTGAGGTAGCGAAGTGCTGCCCGTACTACATTTTCGGGGCCTTTTCTTCGAAGCTCTGTGGTAGTTATTACCTTCATACCATATTTATCAATAAGGTGTTTTTCTTCTTTTTCATAATCCCTTAACGAAATAAAGACAATATCCTCAGGTAAAATTTTAGGCGAAATTTTTCCAAATTGTTTCAGTTGCTCCCATTGTTTTTTTGTTTTTTCGTCAGGCTCATGCACTTTGCTTTCTTCATTATCCTCAGCAATGGATGCAGTAAGCGGCATGCCGTGCATATTACCTGATGGAGTTGTGTAAGGTGTGTGAAGATCGGCATGTGCATCAATCCAAATCACTCCGAGCCTGCTCTTAGGTTTGGCCGCTTTTATGCCCGCAATGGTGCCTCCCGCAATACTATGATCTCCACTTAACACGACGGGGAAAAAATTTCCTTGTATCGTTTCCTTCACTGCTTTTGAAACTCTTTCATACATAACCAAAACTCCGTTGATCCTTTTGGCATAAGGTGATTGAATGGGTTCAAAAAGGAGTTGATTTTCTGCCTCAATTTTCTCTGAAGGGAAGTGAACAAAGAAACTGCTCATAAAATCAAGTGCAGCAATTTTGATCGCTTCTATTCCAAGGCTTGCGCCCCGCGTACCGGCGCCTATTTCACTGGGAACTTCAATCAATTTAATATTCTTCATAAAATCTTTTTACCCAGATTATTTCATGTAATACCAGGAATTATTTTTGGCAAGATAAATTTTCCCTTCAGCGTAGGCAAATTTATCACCACTAATAACAAAAGGATAAATTGCCTGTCTGTTACCCAAGCCAATATTTACACTTTACGGCTCCTATGAATTTCCATAAAGCGAATTGTAGAAGGAATATTGTAAATGATTCTTACAGGAAATACTTATAGTCTCTCATGATAACCAAAATCCAAAAACAAAGTAAGACATTAAACCAAAGCAATGATAGGAATGTGGCTATGATAAGCTAGTTTTTTTGTATGGCTGGTCTTAAACAATTGACTTAAAAAACTATGTTTGTGAGGAACTGTAATTATCGCATCCACTTGTTTAGCATCTGCAAAACGATTAATTCCTTCAAGAAAATCGTATGCCCGCAAAAATGCAAAGTTCGGATTATAGGAGCCTAATTTCTCTTCCATTGATTCTCTTTCAACCTTATATTCATCAGTCAGCTCAATGTAATGTTCGCTGTCCACATTAAGAATTTCCAATTTTGGCTTAAAGGTGTCCAGTATTTTTTTAAGTGTTGCAAAGGGTGTGGTCCGGGCTACATCTTTAAAGTCTGATGTGAAGAGCACATTTTTCAATCCTGTATATTTTGCATCAGGCGGTATAATCATTACAGGAGTATTAATATTTCGTATAACGTTTAGTGTATTAGTACCCATGAATACCTGCTTAATACGGGAGGTTCCGGTAATACCCATTATTACCATATCTACATGATTTCCCAAAACATATTTCTGAATATTGTCAATGAACGACCCTTCTTCAGAAACCGTTGAAATATTTACGTCTTTACCGATCGAAATATTCTCTTTTAAAGACTGCAGCTCCAGGTCAGTCACTCTTTTACGTGAATCTTCCCCCTCAACAAGTGTCTCAAAACTGATTCTGCTAAACACATTGTACAGGGTAATAGTCGCGCCTGGGATGTCCTTGGCGAGAGCAACTGCGTATTCTGCTGCATTAATAGCGGTATCAGAAAAATCTACCGGAACGAGAAATGACTTCATAATTTTTTGTTGCAAAAATAAAGAAAACAACTATGAAAAAATTACCAGTTAAACAAGAGCTATCTTTTTACAAAATATTGGTGTGATAAACCTGTGTATAAGTAAGGAGTTTCAATTATAGTTACCAATATTTCTTTATCGGAGAACTGATATATTTGCCTGCATGCCTGGGAATAGCCACGGCGGCCTTAAAAAAACATAAGAAAAGTGAGATTAAAAAGCCTGGAAATAAAAGGATTTAAAAGTTTTGCCGATAAAACTACCCTCAATTTTGATGAAGGAATTACCGGGGTCATTGGGCCTAACGGTTGCGGGAAAAGTAATATTGTTGATAGCATTCGTTGGGTGATAGGTGAGCAGAAAATAAGCCAGCTTCGGAGTGAAAACCTTGAAAGCCTTGTATTTAATGGCTCTAAAACACGCAGTGCAAGTGGCCTTGCAGAAGTAAGCCTCACGTTTGACAATACAAGAAATTTACTGCCAACGGAATTCAATACAGTTACCGTAACCCGTAAGTATTATAAGAATGGAGAAAGTGAATACCGCCTCAATGATGTTACCTGCCGCCTGAAGGATATTCATAATCTTTTTATGGATACAGGTGTAAGTACCGACAGCTATGCAATCATTGAACTGGGGATGGTTGATGACATTATCAAAGACAAAGACTATAGTCGCCGCAGAATGCTTGAACAGGCAGCAGGGATTTCAATTTACAAAACTCGTAAAAGAGAAGCTAAGCTTAAACTAGATGCCACGGAGCAGGATATTGCACGCATAGAAGATTTGCTTTTTGAAATTAACAACCAGTTAAAGACGCTGGAAAGCCAGGCCAAAAAGGCGGAGAAATATTTGGAGATAAAAAAGGATTATCGCGAAATATCCATAGAACTTGCCAAGGCTGCGCTGGAAGGTTTTAATATTACCTACCGGGATTTGAATGAGCAGCAAAAAACGGAAACCGATAAAAGAGCGATGCTCGAAGCTGGTATAGCAACTGATGAAGCTGCACTTGAAAAAGAAAAAGCAGGGTTTATAGAAAAAGAGAAGGCGCTTCAGCAACAGCAACATACATTTAACGAACTTAATAATACGGTACGCGAAAAAGAAAATGAAAAGAACCTGAGTTCGCAGCGACTGCAATACCTAAGTGAGAGAGAGAATAATTTAAAAGAATTTTTGCAAAAAGCAGAGGGGCAATTAAAAGGCATCAGTGAAAGTATAGAGTTTACCAAACTTCAAATTACGGATGAAGACAAGAAGTTTGAAGAATTGAAGCAACAACTCGAATTGCTGAAACAAAATGCAGAAGACAAAAGAAAAATTTTTGACGAAAAAAGATCGGCGACAGACGCATTACGTCAATCGCAAATAACACTTCAAAGAAACCATTTTGATGCTGAGAAAAAAGTAGCAGTTGCCGATACAAATATCCATAACCTGCAGCGCACCATCACACAGATAGAAGAAGAACAGAAACAGCGGGCTGAAGCGCTGGAAAGATTTGAAGGGGAGAAAAAACAAAAGGAAAAGGAACTTGAAGAAAAAAAGTCAACACTCGAACAACTGAAGGAACATAATGCTTTCACCAAAGAGCAAATACTGGAAACCCAGGCTGAACTTGAGAAATTGCGCACCGAACTTGCAGCGGAAAACCGTACGCTTGATGCCCGCCAAAATGAATACGATCTTTTAAAAAGCCTTATCGATTCAATGGAAGGTTATCCGGAAAGCGTGAAGTTTCTCCATAATAACAATGCATGGGATTATACGGCACCTATTCTTTCTGATATTATTTATGTAAAAGAAGAATACCGCACTGCGGTTGAAAATGTGCTTGAACCTTATCTTAATTATTATGTGGTGGATGGACTCCAGGAAGGGCTTAAAGCAATTCATTTGTTAGATGAGAATAAAAAGGGAAAAGCCAATTTCTTTTTGCTCGATAAATTGAACGCATTCGAATCAGGGGTAATGGTTGATAATTTACCCGACACAATACCTGCATTAAATGTGGTGGAAATAGATGAAAAATATAAGAGCCTTGCCAGTTACTTACTCGGCAATGTTTTGATTGCCGAAAATGAAGAAGCGTTGCAGAATAGCAACGGCCATGTTGTATTGGAAAAACATGGAAAATATGTGAAAGGCAAATATGCACTCTCCGGCGGAAGCGTTGGATTATTTGAAGGGAAGAAAATAGGAAGAGCGAAGAACCTGGAAAAACTGACTGAAATAATTGAGGTGCAACAGGCAAAAGTCAATGAGTTAAAATCGGTAATTACAAGAAGGTCCAATGAAGTAATTGCGTTTAACGAACAGTTGAAAGAAAACACGATACAGCAAACGCAGCAGGTTATAAATGAATTAATAAATAATTCTTATTCTCTTCAAAATAAGATCGAGAATATTCTCCAGCAACAGCAGTCTTCTGTTGCGAGGTTGAAAGAGTTGAATGAGCAGCTCGAACAAAATCATGGATCTATAAAAGAAACAAGAACCCTACTTGAATCACTTGCGCATGAGGTAGAGCAACTCGATAATAAAATGAAAATTGCGACTGAAGAATTTTCAAATGCAGAGAATGAATTCAACCAGGCGAACGGACTTTATAATGAAAATAACCTGCAACTCACCAGGCAGCAAAGCAAGGTTAATTCTTTAAAGCAGGAACTCGAATTTAAGAACAACCAGTTCAATGATCTTAGTGTACAAAGAGAAACCAGCGATTTGCAGATTAAAGAAGCTTCACAAAATATTGCCGCAACTACCGAAGAATTAAAATCTGTAGATGAAATATTGCTTTCTTTAATGAAGAATAAAGACGCTGAAGAGAAAAGCCTTAACGAAGCGGACCAGGCATATTACAATTTGAGAAATGCACTCGCCGAAAAAGAAAGTGCATTACGCCAAAAGCAAAAATCCAAAGAGCTTACTGATCATTTGCTCAACGAGATAAAAGATAAGCTCAACGAATTAAAGCTGCAGCTTGCGGGTATGAAGGAAAGATTGCATGTTGAATTTAAGATTGATCTCGATGCAATTCTTGAAGAAGAAAGGAAAACTGAAACACCGCTTGAGGACTTGCAGGAAAAAAGCGATCGTTTAAAAAAGAGACTTGAAAATATTGGAGAAATAAATCCAACTGCAATCGAGGCTTACACTGAAATGAAGAAGCGTTATGATTTTATCATAGAGCAAAAAAATGATCTCGTAAGTGCAAAGGATTCGCTGATGCAAACGATTCAAGAAGTAGAAGCCACCGCCAACCAGAAATTTCTTGAGACCTTCAATAAAGTGAGAGATAATTTTCAAAACGTTTTCCAGGCATTATTTACAGAAGATGATACTGCCGATATGGTACTTGACAATCCTGAAAACCTTGCAGAGACAGGGATTGACATTATTGCAAAACCAAAGGGTAAAAGGCCAACAAGCATTACGCAATTAAGTGGAGGAGAGAAGACGTTAACCGCAACAGCTTTGTTGTTTGCCATCTATCTTATAAAGCCCGCTCCATTTTGCATCCTTGATGAAGTAGATGCACCACTTGACGATGCCAACGTTGGGAAGTTTACTCAAATGATTCGCAAGTTTAGCAAAGATTCTCAATTCATAATAGTTACCCACAATAAAATGACCATGGCTTCAGTAGATGTAATCTATGGGGTTACGATGCAGGAAGCGGGTGTGAGCAAATTAGTGCCCGTTGATTTCAGGGGGTTGGAACATGAGTTGGTGAATTGAGAATTAAATTATGTTTTTCAAAAAGCATTTAGAAATTTTACCTAAGTACATTTAAGGTTTTTATACTTTTTTTTATGAAAGAAAAGATAGATCAACTTGAAAGGTTATTAAAGGAAATAAGTAAATTAATAGAAAGACACCTGGAAATAAAACAGATTGATCTTGGAAAGTTTGATGCTGATTATAAGCCTAATCCAAACTCATCTGTTGATAGAGAAGAACTTTTTTATTCTGCTTTCAGGGAAACCATAATATCTCATAAAAATAACTTATCATTTAATGAATATGATATTCCCAGATTTGAATCGTTATTATCCACCTCATTAAAAGAATTGCAACTTATTAAAGATGATCCTTTAGAATTAAGTTCAATAGAAAACAAGAATAGACGCCCTAACTCAGATATCATTAGACTAATAAAACAAGGAATACTTAACACAAAATCTCCAATTTATAGTGAGAAGAATGACAAAGTATTTTCAGGCTTTTTAACTGAAGATGGTTATTTAGAATTAAATTCTAATGGCAGTTTCAAAAAATTTGGTTCCTTGAGATATGCCGCTTTTAAGCTTTGGGGAAGTGATATTTCAAGCTCATGGAAATTTTGGAAAGCAAAAGTTACTATTGATAGTGAAGAAGAATCTCTCGAATATTTTAAGAATCTAATTGAATAAATGTCTATAAATAATAAGATCTTTTAGAATATATATTGAATCATTATAATCAGATAATCATATAAATCATGGTTCAGACAATTTTCCAAATCACAATCCTTCCAATTTCCCCACATTCCCTTTCCCGCCAGCCAAAAAAACACTCTTCCCATCTTTAGCTTTCCTGCACACGTGAAAACTTTCTTTTGAAATTGAAGTCCAGGTTTCTCCATCGTCATTAGAAATATCAACACCATTTAGTCCGCAGGTAATCCATTTATTTTTTTCAAGATATTCAACGCAACTTCTATAACCATTTGGCGGGATTGAAGGATAGCTCCATGTTTTACCGCCATCTTTAGTTATCACGCAATTTTTATAACTTGAATCAGGCTTATTAAAATCGCCACCAACAACTATAAATATTTTTTTATTTTTTATTGCAATAGAATTGGCACCGGTAGTTTCTTTACCCTGCACGATTGGGAGATCAATCTTTTGATCTTTTAGAAATAATCTTGAGCGAAGTCCGCCTGTTATAAAACAAGCCGCATCATTTCCGAATTTTCTAATGTTCGTGCCACTCGCTGCAAAGCATGCTTCGCCACTGTCTGCAACAGGGTAATTTTTTTCAGGAATGGTGCGCCATGTATCACCGCCATCAAAGGTTCGGGCTATAAAAAATTTTCCATCTATGGGGTCGCCAATCACAATCCCGCTTTGTATATTCCAGAATTCCATGGCATCAAGAAACATTCCTTTTGTTTTGTTTTCATAAACTATCTTCCAGTTTTCGCCGCCATCAATCGTTCTTAAAATGTATGCCGGTTCACCTATTCCCATAATTATCGCCTGCGTTTCATCAAAAGCTTCTATATCCCGAAAGTCCGTTTTTTCAAATCCTTTTACCTGAATCCATTTCCAGGTATTGCCGCTATCGAGAGATTTGCCCACCATGCCGTTGCTTCCACTTGCCCAGATTATTTTATCATTCACAACACTCAATCCGCGAATGGAAGTATTAACACTGCTATCAATAATGTGTACTTGTTGTGCATGAACGTTTGCGGCAAACAGGAAAAATAAAAACCAAATGTTTTTCATAAAAAAGATAATACTTAAACGTTAAAATGGTATGCGATAAAGTTAATGAAAGATGATTAATGTTACCGTGCGCTCAAGTGAGTGATCCTTCAATGCTTCAGGATAAACTTCACTGGGATGCCTATATAACTTTGGCCTGTGAAAAAAAATGTAATTCAAAATCTAAATTTTGAACTCTAAACTATTTAATACTTTTGAGCATGAGTTATAATTATTTGCCGCTTGATGCCAGTGAACTTACCTTTCAGCAGGTAAAAGACTTTGTAAATTACGATCAGCTTGTATCCATAACTTTTGCTGCGCACAAGTCTATTGAAAAATGCAGGAAATATCTCGACGAAAAATTAGATAAATCTGATGAGCTTTTTTATGGTATCAATACAGGTTTCGGCTACTTACAAAATGTACAGATAGATAAAAAACAGTTGCGCACCTTGCAGAGCAATTTATTGTTGTCGCATGCATGTGGTATGGGAGAAGAGGTGCCTGGTGAAATTGTGAGGCTGATGATGATGCTCAAAATAAAATCACTCAGCTATGGCTATTCAGGCATTGGTATAGAGGTGGTAAAGCGATTGATGGACATGTATAATAATGATGTGCTTCCTGTGATTTATACACAAGGCTCGCTTGGCGCATCCGGCGACCTGGCGCCTCTAAGCCATCTTTGCCTTCCTTTGATTGGTATGGGAGAAGTAAGAACAAAAGGTGAAAAAATTTCCGCTTCACAAGCTTTGAAAAATATGAGCTGGCAGCCGATTGACCTGCAAAGCAAGGAAGGGCTTGCGCTTATTAATGGTACACAATTCATGAGCGCTTATGGAATGTGCGCTCTTATTAAATCAGAAAAATTAATTCATTGGGCGAGTATTATTGCCGCAATTTCATTCGATGCTTTCAACTGCAACCATGATTGCCTTAATGAAAAACTACATTCAATAAGAGACCACAGCGGGCAGGTATCCGTTGCCGCTGATATGAGAAAGTTGCTGGCAGGCAGCGAAATAGAAGCTTTGAAAAAGGGAAGACTGCAGGATCCTTATTCATTCCGTTGTATGCCACAGGTACATGGCGCTACGAAAGATACATTTGAATTTGTACTGAATACATTTTTAAAAGAAATTAATTCGGTAACGGACAACCCCAATATTTTCCCAGATGATGATCTTATTTTAAGCGGTGGAAACTTTCACGGACAGCCGTTGGCGTTAGGTTTGGATTTTTTAGCGATTGCCATGAGTGAACTCGCAAGTATTTCCGAGCGACGTACTTACCAGTTATTGAGCGGCGATCGGGAATTCCCACTTTTTCTTGTAAAGAATCCGGGATTAAATTCTGGTTTAATGATTCCCCAATACACCGCAGCGGGGATCGTAAGTGAAAATAAACAATTGTGTACACCGGCTTCTGTAGATTCCATTTCATCATCCAATAACCAGGAAGACCATGTGAGCATGGGTGCCAATGCTGCAACAAAATGTATGCGTGTGATGAATAATGTAGAAAAAGTATTGGCTATTGAATTGCTTACAGCAGTGCAGGCTATAGAATACCGTAAACCTTTGAAATCTTCTGAGACATTAGAGAAAATAATTAAGGTATTTCGTGAAAAGATTTCTTTTAACGAGGCCGACAGGTTTTTGCATGAGGATATGGTGAAGTCGGTGGAGTTTATGAGATTATTTCCTATCAAAGGGAGTGAATAAAAATGTAAAAGAAGTCTTCATTCAAAATAGTAAATTTGTTAAAACCATTTTTCATGGACAATAAAGAACTTAAGAAAAAGCTTCATGAATACATCGATAGTATAGAAGACGAAGAAACTTTGATGATGGTCCATGAAGATGTGTCTGCGTACTTGAAAAGGAATGCTTCTGCGGAAAATGAGGAAGATGATGAATTAACCGAGGAACAGGAAACGCAGCTTAAAGAATCTATCAGGCAGGCGGAGGCAGGGGAAACCATTCCCTGGGAGGAATTTAAAGCAAGCCTGGAGAAATGGAGAGAAAAATAATTCAAACCAGAAATTTTCAAAAATCTGTTAACAAAACAAAGGACTGGCTTGAAAAAAGATGGTCTTTCGAGATTGCTGAAAAATTTATTCTGAAATTATATAGATTAGTTGATTTGATAGCCGCACAACCTACCATAGGTTCCATTTCCGAGAGGCATAACAACGTACGTAAAATTCTACTCTCAAAGCATAACAGGATTTATTATCATTTTGACGATAAGACGCTTACACTTTTAGATTTATTCGATACACGTCAAAATCCTAAACGCAATAAATATGAATAAAGAATAAACCTCTTTTAATACTATTAAATGTCGCTAACAAATTACGATCCCATAAAATATAAAACTCCCACCGGTACCCAACTCAATTGCAAAGGTTGGGTACAGGAAGCGGCATTGCGAATGCTGCTCAACAACCTCAACCCGGAGGTCGCCGAGAAACCGGATGAGCTTATTGTATATGGTGGGCGCGGTAAAGCTGCAAGAAATTTTGAAAGCCTCGATCTTATTATTAAGGCATTGAAAGATCTTGAAAATGATGAATCACTTTTAATACAAAGTGGTAAGCCTGTAGGCATTTTGCAAACACATTCCAACGCTCCAAGAATTCTTATTTCAAATTCCCAGCTTGTGCCTAAATGGGCAACATGGGAACATTTTGATGAGTTGGATAAAAAAGGATTGATGATGTATGGCCAAATGACGGCAGGATCATGGATATACATCGGAAGCCAGGGGATTGTACAAGGAACTTATGAAACTTATGGAGCGGTTGCAAAAAAACATTTTAAAGGAACATTAAAAGGAACATTGAATGTGACAGCAGGTCTTGGCGGTATGGGCGGCGCACAACCACTCGCCATTACGATGAATGAAGGAGTCGCATTAATTGCAGAAGTTGAAAAATGGCGGATAGAAAAAAGATTAGAAACCAGGTATTGTGATTTGTTGATTGAAGACATTGACGAAGCAATTGATAAAGCGCTTGAATGTAAAGAGCAGGGCAAAGCAATGAGCATCGGCGTTCATTGCAACGCTATACATTTATTGCAAAGACTTGTGGAAAGAAATATAATTCCTGATACACTAACAGACCAAACTTCAGCCCACGACCCGCTTGTAGGATATGTTCCTCACACACTAAATAATGATGAGGCAAACAAATTAAGAGAAAGCGACCCCAATAAATATATCGCACTTGCCTATGAAAGTATGAAGCTTCATGTAGAACTGATGCTCGAATTGCAAGATCGTGGCGCCATAACTTTTGACTATGGCAACAACTTACGTGCGAGGGCATACGAACAAATATTGAAAGAAGGAAAAACAGAAGGCGAAGCAAAACGTGCTTTTGACTTTCCGGGTTTTGTACCTGCTTACATTCGCCCTTTATTTTGTGAAGGTAAAGGCCCTTTTCGATGGGCAGCGTTAAGTGGTCACCCAAAAGATATTGCCATAACAGATGAGGTAATGATAAATTTATTCCCTGAAAATGAAGGAATGATACGCTGGATAAAAATGGCGCAACAGAAGATTGCATTCCAGGGATTGCCGGCACGTATTTGCTGGATAGGCCAGGGTGACAGGGAAAAGGCTGGACTTGCTTTTAATGATTTGGTAAAAACAGGAAAGGTAAAAGCGCCTATTGTTATTGGCCGCGATCATCTCGATACAGGTTCTGTTGCAAGCCCGAACAGGGAAACAGAATCCATGTTGGATGGAAGTGATGCAGTTGCGGACTGGCCAATTCTGAATGCCCTGGTAAATACCGCAGGAGGTGCAAGTTGGGTAAGTCTCCATCATGGTGGCGGTGTCGGTATGGGTTATAGCATACATGCAGGAATGGTGATTGTTGCCGATGGTACTGACGAAGCAGCGGCTAAGCTTAGCCGTGTGTTACGCAACGACCCCGGGCTTGGTGTAATACGCCATGCAGATGCCGGTTATGATGTAGCGAAAGATTATGCAAGAAAGTTTGGGCTCGATATAAAAGAGAGATTGAAAAAATAGTAAACAAAGGGGTGTAAAAAAGCTTTCGTTAGCAGCAGGCGGAAAGCATGCTCATCATCGAATAAATAAATACAGCAAAACTTTTAGTTTAAAAAGAATCTAATTCGTAACCGACACTTCAACCCACAATCCTTATCTTTTCCAAATATTATCTTCCGGAGTATAGTCCATAAAAATTCCACCATCCAATTCAATCGAGCTAATATTTTTTGTAGTTGTAATTTTAATTATTTGTTTCTTTTGGCCCGTTTTCCAGATCGCAGGAGTTACGTGTGTAGACGAAGTACTGTTATCAGCATAGACAACTTTTACATCAAATGGAATGGCAAAGCCGCCAATATTTTCAACATATAAATCATAGTAACTTTTTTGTTTTTTTACAGCATCAATCCTCAGGTCAATATAATTATTGGTAAAAAACCAGTTTTGAAAAAACCAGTTTAAATTCTGTCCTGACCCGGTATTCATCGCATTAAAATAATCCCACGGAATGGGATGTTTTCCATTCCAGGCGTTCATATAAAAATGCAAAGCCTTTTTAAACACTTCATCACCCAACA
The DNA here is from genome assembly GCA_038251675.1 of Chitinophagales bacterium. Taxonomy (GTDB): domain Bacteria; phylum Bacteroidota; class Bacteroidia; order Chitinophagales; family Chitinophagaceae; genus Ginsengibacter. The sequence continues at coordinate 34,962 of JBBSBD010000026.1, forward strand.
TATCTTTTAAAGCGAGATAGCTAAGCGAAGCTTTACCGTAAGAGTTTTTTCCATACCCTGCACCGCTTACCTGTGTTGACATTGTAATGATTGGCTGGTCTTCTTCAGCAGAAGGATCTGTTATATATTGCCTTACGCGGAAAGATTTATAAACAGAATCCGCGTCAGCTTTGCCCACTTCATCCTGGCCTATTAAGTATTCGAAAGTAGTAGCCCACCCTTCATCCATATATGCATAGCGGGTTTCATTAATCCCCATATAAAATGGAAAGTAAGTATGTGCGATTTCGTGATCTGCCACCATTTGTGCAAACTTAAGATTAGCAGTAGTTGCATCATTTATCATCATTGGGTATTCCATATCAGCATGCCCCTGGAAAGAGATCATCTTCGAAAAAGGGTAGGGCACTCCCGGCCATTGAGTAGAAAAATATTTCAGTGTGTGTTGTGTCCATTTTGTATAGCTGTGAAAATCTTTTACCGTGTCATTATACGCAGCCTGTACACTTGCCCTGCGATTGTTCTTTGCATCAACTACAACACTCGATGCATCCCATACATAATTTTTACTGGTGGCAAAGCACACATCACTAATATGATCTGCAGTAAACTTCCAGGTATTCCATTCATTTTGCAAGGTTATTTTATGGCCTTGCATTTCGTTAAGATCTGCAATGGATATTACCGCATCAGCAGAATAAGATTTTTTTAAACGATCGGCGATTTCGGGTTGCAATACTTCACTTGCATTTTGTAAATCCCCTGTTGCCCACACGACATAATCTTTAGGAACTTTTACCGCTAATTTGTAATCATTAAAATCATTGTAAAATTCCTGCCTGCCGGTATGAGGTATCATATCCCATCCATTGTAATCATCATATACTGATACCCTGGGATAACTGTATGCTACATAAAAAGTGGTGCTGTCTATCTGGCCTTCACGGCCACTTAGCTCAGATAAGGGATAACTCCACACTATATTTAAAGTAATTGAAGTATGCGGTAATAAAGGATTTTTCAATGGTACTGCAGCTACGGTTCCCCAATCTTTACTGTTTATTTTATAATCTTCGCTATTTACAGAAAATGATTCAATGTCCAGGCCAGATGTAATAGCATCGGGGCTGGTGTAGTTTCCGCGGGGAGCCATAGGTTTATGAAAATTATTTACAAACCTGATCGCAATTGTTTTTAAAGTATCGGGGCTATTATTTGTATAAACAATGCTTTCGCTGCCAGAGACAATTTTTGTTTCGGGTGTTACTTTTACATTGATGTTATACTTTCCTTCATTCTGCCAGTAATTTTTTCCTGGCCTTCCATCCATAGATCTTGTGCCGTTCTTATATGCGATTGCAATGTTGCGCGGCATGTAAAGTTTCTGCGCCTGCAAATAGTTTTCACCAACAAAAAATAAAATTGCTGCGGTTAAAATAGTGTTTCTCATGAATATGCTTTTTATTTCGTTCAAAATTAAGAAAGGGCGACTAAGGAGAGAATTCATTTATTTGAATGGTTAATTTTTAAGAAGAATGATTTCTTACAATCATTATAAAAAGTTGTTTCGTATTTTTATTGAACATTTAAATACAATTACCATGTATCACTTCACCCGGAGAAAATTTCTGAAATCATCCTCAATATTGTTGGCTGCGTCTTTTGCCGTGCCAAATTTTGATACAAAAAAAGATAAACCTCTTTTAGCGTTTTCTACACTTGGCTGCCCTGACTGGGATTTTAAGAAGATTACTGATTTTGCTGTGCAGCATAATTATAAA
>JBBSBD010000027.1:0-36536 GCA_038251675.1 Chitinophagales bacterium
CAGGCGTCCGCTGTTTGTACGAGGCACGATGAGATTCTTAATCTTATGCCTCAATGGTAACAGCGTTTCGAAAAGAATATGATCCTGATGATTGTGTGTTATTAGTACATAATCTATGACATCTGGTAAATGAGAATCTGAAAAGTGATCGACTTCACATTCATATCCATAATAGCTTATCAATGGGTCTACTAATATGCTTATGTCTTTTGTTTCAACCAGTATACATGCATGGCCAAAATACCTCATCCTGATTTTATCTCCGGTATATTTTTCATAAACAGGGGCAGGGCTTTCGTCAAAGAAAGTTTCAAACATGGCCTCCTGGTCGGGTGTGATACCCATTATTTCTTTGATATAACTTAATGCTTGCGGCTCTCTTTTCATTTTTGCCAAAGCGTCGATTCCAGCATGTTTGAAGGGAATATCAAGATGCAAAACATTTGGATCTTTCTCCAATCTTGGAGTACTTAATACAAATGGGCGCTCGTCATTTTCGGTGATCCAAAAGGCCATGCTTTGTGATCCTTCATTGTAGAAGTCACTTTTGTATAACAAGGATTCAAAAAATCTAAAACCGGGATTATTCTGACGATCATAAAATAACTCGACGTACCCTTTTAGTATTTCAGGAACTTTCTCATACAAATCTTCCAGGCCAAATCCCTTTGCTTCTGTAGCCAGTAATTTATCCAGTTCTTTTATCGCTTTAGCAAACTGAATTTGCTTTTCATGCTTTTTTAATGATTTGTTCTGCAATGCTTCCACTTCGTCAATGCGACCACCACCGAGATCCATAAACGGGCCGCCTTTCATCTTAGGATTTGCACATGCCTCTGCATGAATAGAAGGAGCCATTAAATATGATTCAACGATTGTTAAATGCCTGTTTGTGATATTCATTGCTGCGGTTGCTGGAGAAACCAAATGGCTCCATGCATACCAGTTATCCACCAATGGTTCCATAACAACATTTGGTTTCAGATACATTTTTTTTTCACTCATACTTGATAAACTTTTGTAGTTATTAATAATTTGTTTGATATTATTTGTACAATTTCCCTGGCGTGGTTGTAAATAAAAAAATGACCGCCGGGAAAGCTTTTAAAATGAATAATTTGTTTCGTCTCTTTCTGCCATAATTTAATATCTTCTTCATCCATATCTTCTTCGCTTCCGGTGATAACGGTAATTGGTATATCCAAGGGATCACAATTCGTGTAAATATAATTTTCACTAGCCTTAAAATCGGACCGAAGTATAGGTTCATAGTATTCTAACAATTCATCGTTATTGAGAATTTCATCAGGCATACCTTGTAGATCTTTTAGCTCCTGAATAAATTCATTCTTGGGAAGCAGATGTCTTTTTTTTTCAGTACGGGAATTAGACGAAGGCCCTGTAGTGCCTGTTACAAAAAGATGAACAGGAGGTTTGTGACCATTTTCAAGCAACTTCCTGGTTAGTAAATAAGATATCAATCCACCAAGACTGTGTCCATAAATTGCATACGGATCTTTATCAACCAATTCTGCTATACTTCCATAAAGATCTTCTACTAAAGTAGACGTATCTGATATCAACGGCTCTCTAATTCTTGCTCCTCTTCCAGGATATTCGAGGCTTATGAAATTTATTGAGGAAGGAGCTTTTTCCTTGTAGTCACGATAGGAGTATTTATTCCCTCCGGCAAATGGCAAGCAAAAAACATTTAATCCTGTATTCATTATAGTTCCTTGTAGTAAGTAATTGTAAAAATCCTCAATTCAAATTGTCATCTTTTCTTTGAGAGAATCTTTGATAATAATTCCTTCTAATTCATATATAAATTGGATATCTTCGACGTAGAAATGAAGATCTAATATCTCTTCAAATTACCGGGAAGCTATTGAGCGGATACCGGAAGTTGTTGGCTTTTAACATAAATTATATAGACAGAGTAAGTAATTAAAGGACTTTAAAAGCTTTTGAACTATTTAAATATCCATTACTATTGAAAACTCTAACAAAATTGAGAAACAAATATATAAATTAAGGCTAAGAAATTCTAACATTTGAGTGTAAAATTGTTACCCTTAAGTGTTCCCGTTTAAAATTCGGCAAGAATTATTTACCTCTTTTTAATAAAAGATATATGGTAAAAACCACTTATTTAAAGAGTAATTTCTTCAATAATTAATTTAGGCTCAGGAAAATTTGTGCACAAGTGGGATACGTATTTGTTGCCGAAAGATATTTCGCTCAGAAACCAATCCTGATTATTCCACTTTATTGTATTGTCTTCGATCCCAATTCTATTTAATTGAACATGGAGTCCGGTTCCTATAGCCTTCAAGAAAGCTTCCTTTTGCGTCCAAAGTGTATAAAAGGCCTTCAACCTGCTTTCAGAATTCATTATGGCCTTCATTTCATACTCAGAGAACTGATTTTCAAAGTCGCCCAATGGTATATCTTTTACTTCCTCTATATCAATACCTAATTTATGATCTACAGATATCCCGCAAATGATAAATTCACCTGAATGTGAAATATTGAAATCGATATTGCCATTAAAATATGGCCTCTTATATTCGGTACGCCTTATTTGATCAAGAGAATACTTACTAAGGCCCATTACATCCAAGCCCTTAACCAAAAGCAATTTTGAAAAAAGACTTCTTTGCCTGTCATCCCAGTTCTTTAATCGCAGAATTTCGGACTGGAATTTTGCAGGAACCTTTTTCAAGTAAAAATTGAAAGATTCTTTATCCAGCTGATTAGCAGAAGTGCAATAAAATATATAAATCATCTGGCGACAGAGGACAGCACTGGCTGCGGAACTTTAGATACTGATAGCCCGTTGTTGCTTCTAAGGCTGTTTGCAAAAGCCGATAGAATTTTGTGAATACAAAGATTTTTCTCTGCATAACACCTTGCATTATTCTCTATTTCCTTGTGGTCATTAGATATCGCATATTTAATAGCAGAATTTAATGCTTCCTGGCATTCTGGTTCAATTATAAGACCTGCATTGTTAGAGTCAATTACATTAAATAAACTAGACCCAGGTCTCGCTGTAACAATTGATACACCTCCGACAGATAAAATCGTACTTAGCTTGGAAGGCATTACCAAATCGCTTGCTCCATCTTTTTGAAGAACCAAATGTACATTGGCGAGATTCAAAAGGGCATTAAGTTTTTCAAACGGCTGTAGTGGAAGAAAAATCACATTCTGCAAATTCATTTTTCTTTTCAATTGCAAAAGATTCTCTTTATAAGGCCCGGATCCGCAAACCACAAATTTCAGCTCAGGAATGTATTCCAAATGCTTTGCTGAGTCAAGAATTGCTTCGAGGCCTTGTTTTTCTCCAATAGCGCCGGAGTATAAAACAATTTTATCGTCGGGGTTGAAATTAAAATCTTCTCTAAGCTTTTGCTTATTGGCTATAGGGTGAAATTTTTTAATATCAACCCAGTTTGGAAGAAACAGAATGTCCTTTTTGGCTTTATTCCTCACCTTCTTTATCATTCCTTCAGATATAGTGCTTATGAAATCAGCTTTCCCAAGTATAAATCTCTCGATTGCGAATAAGGTGAGGAAGAGAAATTTTGACTTGACGATCTCAAGATTTTGTGCCGCTTCTATCTGAAGATCTTGTATGTGATATAGAAATTTTGCTCCTTTAAGTTTTTTATAAAGTATGCCAAGCAGCCCGAGAGAAAAAGGCGGAGCAACCGTAAAAACAAAATCATTTTTTTTCTTTAAAAGCATTCCAATTATTACAAATGAAGATGTGAGAAAAAATGAAAAATCCGAAATCATTCGGCTTAAACCACCAGGCTTTTTAGGAACATAGTGAGGGCATCTGATTACCGTGAAGCCTTTTGAATTGTTATTCTTTGCAGGAATGTTTTCTCTTTTGTACCAAAATGAACTTTTATTGTAAGGTGCTTGTACTTTCCATTGCGGATAATAAGGATAGGTAGTCACCACAGTGCACTCAAATCCTTCCTGAGATAGCCATTCAACCATTTCTCCACTGTATTTTCCAATACCAGTTTGTTCAGGTGAAAAATTGCCCCCAATAAACAGAATTCTTTTGCTCATACTATAATATCAATTACAGTTACTTAATTATGGTAGTAGTGGATTTATTTATGCTTTCTATAGGAAAAAAGAAAGATTGAAGTCTATACAAGTAGACTATGCAATCGTAAATTGGTGCTTACTCAGATTAAAGAAGGATCAGCAGGTAATATAATTTATGGAGTCTTTAATATATATTGGAAGAATTTGCCTGGAATATTAAATTTAATTTGCAAACAAATCCGAGGGATAAATTTGAATTAAATAATCTAAACACGCGCACAAATTAACAAATATAAATTTAAGATCAATGTAATTTGAGCATCTTTTTTGTCATTATAGTTTCACCACTCATTACTTTATAGAAATAATTGCCCGGGGCAATGTTTTCGGTATTCCATTTTACCAGGTATACACCAGGTTCCCTTATTTCGTCAAGCAATACCGCTACCTGAATTCCAATAGCATTATATATAATAATTCTTACTGAACATTTTTCTGCAATTTCAAATTTAATACTTGTAAAATTTGAGAATGGATTAGGGAAATTCTGATAAATTAAATTTTTATCAGGCTTAACCTCGATACTGATTATATCAGAATAAACAAATTTTCCATCTATGTCTACTATTTTCAACCTGTAGTAGTTTATTGCTTTTTGCGGGAGACTATCTGTAAATGCATAATGATTACTTAATGCATTAATCGAGCTCGAGGCTACGAATCCAATTTTATTCCATGTAGTACCAGTTATTCTTTCGATTTCAAATCCTAAAACATTCTTTTCGTTGGTAGTTTCCCATTGCAGATTGATCTTATCATTTTGAAGTGCACCGCTAAATGACAATAGTTTTAATGGCAATGAAGCTGGAACCACGGTAACTCTCATGGTGTCCCTGCCAACTGCACCTCGATTATCAGTCACCATAAGTTCAAAAGAATAAATTCCTTGCACGAGTGTTGTAATGGAAGTAGCCGGATAATTAGCACTGGCGAGTACACCCGAGGAAGGACCTGAAATCTCTGTCCAAAAATAGCCTGCTATCGATCCGTCCGGATCCGTCCCATTCCCAATCAATTGTAAAGAGTTCTTGGGTAGCGAGATCGTCTGGTCCTTACCCGCGTTTGCTGACGGAGGAATATTGAGCGGCGCAGCTACTGATATCATTACAGTATCAGTTCCAAGTGCTCCATCATCATCTGTAACCTTTAATTCGAATAAATAAGTTCCCAACACTAGTCCCGTAATGCTTGTTGCAGGAAGCGAGGGAGTTGAAATATTATACGATGAAGGGCCAGAAACTTTCGTCCATAAATAACTAACAATACTTCCGTCAGAATCAGTTCCTGATCCTTTCAATGAAACTGTACTGGCAGGTGTTGTAATTGTAATATCCTGGCCAGCATCCGCAATGGGAGCGGTATTCAATGCAGTGTTTACTGTTATCTGAATTGTGTCGTTGGCTTTAGCGCCATTGTTGTCAGCTACCTGAAGTTGAAAATCGTAAACGCCAGCTACTAGCCCTGAAATGTCGGTAACAGGAGAGGAAGAATTTACTATATTAAAGGATAACGGGCCTGAGATTTTTGTCCATAAATAACTTACGATACTTCCATCGGCATCGCCGCCGCTACCCGCAAGTGAAACAATATTTACAGGTAAAGTTATTTTTTGATCGGGACCTGCATTAGCTACCGGGGGTAAATTGGCGGGAGGGTTTACAATAATTTGCATTGTATCTAAATCGAATGCACCCATATTATCCGTAACCTTCAATTCAAATTTATATGTGCCCTGGCTCAAAGAATTAACGGGAGTTATTGCATTATTTGCATTTGCAATAGACCCCGATGAGGGACCGGAAATTTTTGACCATAAATAGCTAGCTATGGTTCCATCAGAATCAGTTCCTTTACCATTGAGTTTTGCACTATTCGCGGGTAAAACAATCACCGTATCCATTCCTGCATTGGCAATTGGTGGTAAATTACCAGCAGGATTTACATTTATTTGGACAGTATCTAAATCGAATGCACCTAAATTGTCAGTAACTTTCAATTCAAATTTGTATGTGCCCTGGCTCAAAGAAGTCACCGCAGTTACTGCACTATTTGCATTTGTAATAGCACCTGATGAAGGCCCGGAAATTTTTGACCATGAATAGCTTGTAATACTTCCGTCTGAATCAGTTCCCTTGCCATTAAGTTTTGCACTGTTTGCGGGCATGATAATCGTCGTATCCAATCCTGCATCAGCAACAGGCGGAATGTTTGTCGAGGCTACAAAATCTTTGTAAAATTTCATGTCCATGAACCCGATATTTTTCCCATAGCTTGGAAACCCGCTAACAAAATATGCTCTTAGCGTTTGAGGAGATTTCCAATTTGCAGCTGGGTCAAATACGGTTGTGGAAACAGGACTATAATTAGCATAAGCAATAGTAACTTTGCCATTACTAACATTAACCTCGAACGGCTGCAGGCTCAATAAAGTGCTACCAAGATTAACATTTGATTGAACAATTACTTTATCATTCCCAAAAACTGTAGTTACTCCGCTTATATTCGTATAATAAAATCTTGAGAGTATTTTTCCCGCGGCATCTAACACATCAATGTAAGCTATAGTCTGACTACCTGCATTTACATCACTTCCTTCAAAAGTTATTTCGCCGGAAATTTTCCATGAAGCACTTACATTATTTGTCCCCAAATCCCTTTGAACGGTTGCTGAGCCTGAGCTTTGATTAAATGTAGAAAATACATCCGGAGAACCGTCATTAACATATTTTTTCTGACTTGTATTTGATGCGATGGTTCCTGACTTGCTCCACCCTGCAGAGTTCGGTAATGGAGAATCAAAAGGAAGACCTGCATGCAAATCAAGATAGCCTACCGCTATACGATTATAATTAGAGGGAAAAGGAACGCTAACGTATTGTTCTTTTATTGAGTTTAGGTTGGAAATTTTCCAACGATGCATACCAGCGTGAATTGATTCATCGCCGTGATATAAATACAGGTCGCCAGTTGCCGCATCTTTGACAACTATTGGCCCAAGGGCATTCCCCGCAACGCCATATCCTGCGACGGAAGAACCGGTATAACGGTCATACCCAAACTGACCTATCGCCAAACCATCTTCATAATAATGATTATAATAATTGGTTTGAGAATTTTTCCAAAATTCTCCATGATAACCTGTAATAATATTGTTATCAACTACATTAAGATGGCTGCCAGCAAAATTATTAACACCGTTGCCCATCTCAAAATAGTCGGCTTCAGGAAATGAGCCTGCATAATTTATATGATTAGCCTTTTGCGTTTCCCATGTCCAGCTATTTGTACCCGCTTTTAAAGCCCCTAAATGATACCCTGCCCAGGGAACTGTAGTATTTCCGACAGAATATACACTAGGATTATAAAAAATTACTTTGCCGGACTTCGTTACATAATTATATTCTGCAATTGGGGTTACTGCACCCGGATTTACATTTGGATCATTTATATTGTTGGTAGGGGTTGTTGCAATAACGGTCCCTGTGGGGCTCCAAATAGGGTTGCCCGAACCATCGAATCCTGTAAGCGGGCATCTAGTATATATTATATGACTCCCCATATTCGGAGATCCGGTAATTTTAAGCATAGATCCGTCTGAATTTACAGGACCCGTGTAACTGGCACCTGTTGGACGTAAACCGGTTGGGGTTAACTCTGAGTAACCTTGTCCTGGCGTGAAGCTTCTGCCATAAGTTCTGCCATTACTTAAAGTTACCACATTAAGTAATTTCCAATTTTGCGTATTGCTGCTGCTGCCAAATCCCCAATTTCTTACTAAAGTCCATCCAGTACTGCCAGAGAGAGCTTGTGTATAATCAACATTAAATTCAAGATAATTGGCAAAGACCCTGTTAATATTATTTGGGTCTGCAGAAACGGTATATACGGAACCCATTGACATTACGTATTCGATATACGTTTTTGAAGCACTAAAATGAAGTTCCCTTGAATTGCCGGGATCTCCTAACCAAAAACTACCATCCGGAGCAAATGCTAAAAACGAAAAAGTATTTCCCCGATAGTCATCAAACATGAATTTGGTATTTGTCACATCAGGAGAATTCGCATATCCGCCGTTTGATCCCAATTGCGTTCCTTCCACTCCTGTTGAAGCGCTGAAAAATCTCACAACCTGGTTATCCTGATCAATAATAGCGACAGTTCCGTTACCATTTGATTGAACTGCCCCAGGTGTAGTTATTCCTGACAGTGTAAGTGTGGCGGAAGATAAAGTGCCGTTGGAATTTACAGTATATCTGGCGATTGTATTTATACCTGTCACCATCCATAAATTACTTCCATCTGTTGAAATATAACGTGGACTTATATAGGATAAATTCTGAACTAATGCGCCGGTAGATTTGTCAATAACGTGTAACTCATTTAAACCACTATGTGCAACGAACAAATATTTTCCTGTTTGCTGAACGGCAAGGCCCGATGGTTTTGAACCGCCAGTATTTAATTTATCTATTACACTTGTGTAAGTTTTGGGTGAACCTATTTGCTGCATCGTGTATGATGAACCGCTAGTCCCAAAGCTGACCTGAGCATCGTTACTTACTGCTGTTGCATGTACAAAGCTATTTGCTGATTTATAAGCATCATACCCGGCCCAATAAACATTAATTCCATCTGTTGCAACAAAGTCCGCATTCATGGTAGAAATCTGGCCCGCAAAAATATTAAGCCTTATCTGTGGATTATTAATATCAAACTTAGCTTCGCTTGAATACGCCTCGGAATATCCCTGGCAGAAATAAGCTGTCGTTCCTGTTATTGCCATCCCGGTCATTGAAGTATAGTAACCTCTGTGAACGCCAGAGCCTGTTTGCGAAGAAGAAGTGTTTCCAATTATACCATCCCAGGTATAGGACACATTATTACTAAGAATCTTAATTACATAATTAGGGTCAGGGGAGTTAATGGTAGCACCGTAATCATCCTTGCCGTCCCAGTATTCGGTGTAAGTGCCGGCCGCATAATTTTTATCCGCCCAGAGAGTTCGCACTAATGTACTGTCTGTTTTATATACACCTGCACTTGTTCGGGCATTTGCGGATAAGGTAAAACTAAATGAGCCTGAGTTATTTGTTTGTGCAAAGGCGGATTTGGAAAATGTTACACATAGAATTACAAACAGTAATACTGTTGATTTGGTGGTAAGCATAGGATAAGCGGATTGATCTCATCCCTAACAACGCTTGAAAATATCTTCTTAGTATGTTTGTATAGATAAACGATTTAATCGTACAGTGATAATGATTCCCGGAAAGATAATCAAGGTTATTTCTGGATTTAGATATTGGTTAATTAATTGGTTTTTCTAATTTGGGTAATTATTAAATCTCCCGAATAAACCAAAATTGATGCCAATTAACATCCTCCTTCTATTAAATACCTCGTTTGTAAAATAAAATTATCAACATTAATTATGTCGTCAAATAAGGCATATACTTGATAGTACGCTTGATGCAAAAATATTCAACCTGCCCTTTTTTATTGACAAAGAGATAGTAATGTCAAATTTACTAACTGCTTCGCATGTACGAATAAAACAGTTCAAACCGAAAATATTGACAAAATCACGTCCTATAACAAGTGAGAAAAAATTATTCAATCTGTTTGCTTAAGAAATGATGGAAAATTCAAATGATTAAATAATTTGTATAGGGAATAACCTACAATTGTCCCTATCGAATTTAAAATTACATCATCAATATCTGCAAGACCAATTTGAAATGCATATTGCATAAATTCTATAAATACACTCAGAAGTATGCCTATAAAAATAACGTACTTTAACTTCTCCACCTTAAAAACTGTGATAAGGATAAACGATAGCGGAATGAATAGTAAAACATTACCAAAGAGGTTTATGTAGAAATTATAAATCTCATATTTATCGTTAGGCAATGTAAGATATGTATTGATGGTATTTTTTAAGGGAAAAAAGTAAATTTCATAATTGTAATGGATAAGTCTCCTGCGAGGCGCGAAGAAAACTATATAGCTAAGAATTGAAAAATAACTTGATGAATATATGAATTTGAAAAATTTCATTTGAATGAAAAAATGTGAAAATTAAAATTGGCATAAAAATAAATATGAAATTGAAATTTCGATGTAGCTCTCGTTTTTTCTAACATTTTACTATCAATGCTTTCCTGGCTTCTTTATGAAAGATTTTTTTTCATTTTATTTTTTATTTCTCTCATTTTTATCTGGATTAAAAATTCATAATAAGCCATATTTATACAATAGATAAACCCTGGCCTTCCTTCCAAAAATCCAAAATTGATGAAATATGTATGAAAAAATCTTAAAAATGGCCAACCAGGTATCTTACTTAGCAAGGACTTTAAGGCAGGGTTTCGAATGCTCCCATGCTTTGAAAATATGCTTTTAAAAGCCGGCCGGTTATTTAAGCGCACTATAGCTTCGCTGTCTGAATAACGATTATGGCGGCTTATCCACTGGGCCCATCCTTTTGAAAAACCATAATGCAAGTAAGGCTCCTTTATATATTCTATTCTCCCCTCGACCAAATCCTCTTTTTGGCCGTGTCCAAAATCGGTAAATCTTGCCTTGTTTTTTAGCATCAATCTAAATTGCCACTTGGGGAAATTATCCGAAAATCTAAGCCACTTGCCCTCTAGTATCATTTTCCAACAACAATAAAAACCTGCCACGTCTTCATCTGATTTATCAATAGCCGAAAAGATAGCGTCACGAAATTTTTCAGTCACAACTTCATCTGCATCCAAAAAAAGTATCCATTCGTTTTTTAACGCAAGGTGGTCGAGTGCAAAATTTCTTTGCTTTCCAAAACTTAAAAAATCATTAAGCAAAATATGTGCACCGGCTTTCCTCGCAATTTCAACAGTTCTATCGGTACTGCCAGAATCCAACACGTGAACATCATCGGACCAGCTAACTGATTCCAGGCAAGCAGGAATATCTTTTTCTTCATTTTTAGTAAGAATAACTACCGAGATCAATTAATAATTTTTAAGATACCCAAAAAATAAATGTCAATTTCAATCAAACCTGTCGTTGATTATTTTCTAAATTATTTCGGGTACATATTATAGTTATAGCAACTGTAAATCCAGGACTTACTATTTTATCTGAAAGCATCTCAATTAGTATGCGAACAATTAATATACATTTATAAATGATCAATATCGCAAGACAATTAACGTGGCTCCGGTTGCAGAAAAAAATGAAGTAATTAGAAAAGATAGTTCCTATTTAATTATTCCTTCGATATTCCTTTCCTTTATTGGCTTACACGGATGCCCCGCGCAAATCATCCAGGCCGGCATATCTTTATTTACAACAGACCTTGCACCAATTACAGACCCGGTGCCAATTGTAACCCCCGGATGAATAAAAGCTTCGGCTGCTATCCACACGTGGTCGCCAATATTTATAGGCGCGGTTACAAGTGGAAATCCTGGCCGGGTATGATCATGTGTACCCGCACACAGATGTGCTCCCTGGGAAATTACCGATCTCATTCCAATCTCTATTTTATCTTGTGAATATAGAATAGCATTATTTGCGATTCCGCATTCATTGCCTAAAACGAGATTCCATGGAGCCCAAATTTTAACGCCCGGGTAAACGTGTACACCGGTTCCAACTTTGGCACCGAAACATTTAAGAACAAAGGCTCTCCATCGATGTAAAGGATTTGGGGAAAAGCGAAAGAATACAATATAAGTTATACCCCATAATACGCGTCCAATCCTATTTCGCAATGAAAATGAAGGCCCCGCAAATGTATCCTGATTATGCATTGGTGATATAGTCTTTTTATCGATATCTATTCAGTGATCGCCCGATACAATTCCAAAGTAGCTGCCGCTGAAGTATAGCTTTTTTCAAACAAGCCTTTTGCATTAAGTTGCATTGAGGTTTTTTCTGTCGCAGGCATTTGCTGCCACGCTTCAATAAGTCCCGTAACACCTTCAAGCGAATTAGTCTTTACAATGCCCGCTCCGGCGTCCTCAATTTCCTGCCAAATATTTACTTTATCAGATATTAATACTGGCCTCGAACATGCAAGAGCCTCTGCCACTGCGATACCGAAATTTTCCTGATGACTCGGAAGTATAAAGGCTTCACATCCATAATAGGCGCCCCATTTCGCATCTCCCAAAAGCAAACCGGTGAAGATCACATTTTCCTTTAGTGCAGGGTCATTATTAACGATCTCTCGCATTTTTAAGCCGTATGGGGAATCTATGCCTGGCCCGGCAATTATAAGCTTAGAAAGAAGGCCCGTCCTATTCGGTTTTTTATTTAGCTGCATTGAAAATGCCTTAAGCAATAAGTCCACCCCTTTTTTTTCGTGGATGCGACTAAGGAATAATATATATGAATCCCCATTCAGAGTTGGACATAATTTTAAAAAAGCGTCTTTCATTTTGGAATTATAAAGAGGGGGCTTTTTTATACCGTACCCTACATTAATCTCTTTTTTAGGATTATAAGGCCGGAATGGTTTTCGGGCAAGTATTAATTCTGTCTCGCACGTAAAAAGTAATCCATCTGCATTATTTATCACCTTATTTTCAATAACTTTCCAGTAACACCAATTCCTTATCGCTTTTAATCGGCGGCCGGAATCTTCCTGGAAATATGGATCAAGCATTCCATGAGGCATTATAAATACTTTAGGTATGTGAAAAACCTGCTTCCCTTTAAGCTTAGGCTTATTTTTCAAAAGTTTTATAGCCTTGGTTAAGGCATAACTTGGATATAGCCAAAGTCCGTGAACAATTATAATGTCGAAGCGCTGAATATTTTGCAACAACCAGGGCATTAACCTTGAACTATAGCACCAAGGCCCTTTTCCAGAGGCCAACGCATGAATTGTAAATTTATCTTCTTTTAAATAAGCAGCCGTAGGGTCATCCAAACAAACTACTTCGTTGTGAACACCCAATTTTTTTAACTCCGGTATAGAATTACGAATTCCCTGGCATGGGCCGCCGGATGCTGGATTCATACTAGCGATAATACGAAGTATATTCAAGAGGCAGCAGAATTAAAGATGGACGACATTTTACTGTCCGTTGAAATTTTATAATTGTTTAGTATTTGGGATTTGGATTGAAAGATTTACCAATCCTTTATTTACAATCAGTGATTTTGAGAAGTCAGTAAATATATTCATGTCGTAATTTCGATGCAATCTCGCCACCCAAGTTCATACCTCTTTCGCAATAAAATTTTGATTTAATAATTACCTTTTGTAATACAGGAATATCAATTAAAAATGCGCTACGAAAAAGCAGGGTCAGAAACTGCACTATCCGCTGCTTCTTTCTTTTTTATTTCAGGCGCATTGCTGGCAGGACCATTCTTAAGAGACGCAAGCCATAACCCGCAAATCAAAGAACAAAACCCTAACGATGTTGGCTGATTCCATGTTCCTTGAACGAGGAATACAAGAGCTACACTCATGATTAGCCATGGAAGCATTATGTCCCTTTTCAATTTACTGTAGCTGGCCAAAGCTATTTTTACACCAAGGCCTACCCTGATAGCAATTAGAAATAGTCCCAAAATCCCGATTTCACCTATGATCCTGATCCATTCAAAATCTGCCATCAAAACAACTTTATAATAATTAAGTATTGAGGCTCCGACAGCCGAGCCACTGCCAACCCCATAACCAAAAACAGAGTCTGTTGAGGTTGTTATTCCCCTAAATAAAGCTCCAAGAAACCGATTACCTAATACACCTTTCACCAAGCCTCCTTCCGTTCTGTTGGCATCGTCAAAGCGACTGGTAAATGCTTCCGTAGCGGTTTTAAAAAAATTAATATTGCTGAATACAACGAAACTTATTAATACTAATATTATCGCGATAAATACCTTCCCGGAATATTTTGGTTTTCGGGAAATTGCAATCAATAAAAAAATAACAGTCACGGCAACCTGGAAAAACAGGCCGCGGCTTATTGATATCGGAATGGCAATTAATAAAGCTGCGTTTGCCGCTATAAGAATATTTCGATTTATTTTTTTGGGGTTCAACCAAAAATATATTAAAAATGGCGTAACCGAACTATAAAAGCATGTAGCACCATTAATAAAAGAAAAGGTGCCAGGCGGCCTAAAATAACCAAGAGCACCTCCAAAACCAGCGCCTGTCTCATCTCCCCCTACCCCCCTGTTTACCCATGCGGCTTGAGGGCTGTAGAACTGAAGAACTAAAAGAATTGTCATAGGGATAGAAATGTATAAAATGGCTTTGCCCATATTAATTACATCATCGCGATTGAAAACTTTTCCCATAATAAATATCATAGGGAAATAAAGCAACATAGGCCTGACTCCATAAAGTGCTACCGGAAGACTGCCATGCCCTAAAAAAATAGCAGTAACGATGCTAACGAAGCCAATGATTAACATTCCTGAATAATAAATATTAGCATTAAGCAACCGACGCTTTGAAGCTAAAATTATTAACCATACTACTATCGGGTCTCTTACTAATAACAGTGGAGTCGATAATGGCGGAATGATCCATTTACGGAGAGCTCCCTCAAAAACCCAAAGAAAAAAATATATCCAAATGAGCAGCTTTAGTTTGTCGTTAGGATCGTTGTGCAGCGAAGAATTTGTTTTCCAGAACGACCGTAGTTTTATAGTCTGATCAATTTTCATCGAGGTTCTTATTCGTAGATACCATTTTGGTTCAAAGAATATTTATCTAATAAAATATCCTTTCGGCCGGTAATTTAGATATAAATTCATTCAATGGTAAAAAGATTAATAGTTAAAACTTTACGGCTTCAGAAAGTTCATGTCTAAAGATATTCCATGGGCGCAGGCGTGCAGTTTGAATTGCTTCTATTCCTGCTTTGGCAATAGCACCCGGGTTTTCAATAAGGTATTCAATGGCGCTACAAAGCGAAGAATCATCACCTGCTTCAACCAGCCAACCGTTCCTACCATGCTCAATGATATCAGGACCTCCGGAATTATAAGTAGCTATTACGGGCGTACCTTGTGACATAGCTTCCGTCATTACCAGGCCAAAGCCGTCAAACAGTGTTGGGAACACTAGCACATCATGCTCCCTCATTATCTCTAAAATTTTATGGTGTGGCAAACTTGGGATCCACCTATGTTTGGCCAACTCTGCATTTAAGGCAATGCAGTCATAATTAGGCTTGCGACCCACCAGGGTTAAACTTAACTTTTTACCAAACACATCCATAACTTTAAAAAGGTCCGCTATACCCTTCTGCTGGGAAAGGCTCCCTACAAAAAGTAACTTAATAGGTAGCTTACCTGAATTTAAAGAACGCTCAGACGGAACGATTGTATTTGGGAAACCATAAGGAATTATCTGGATCGGCGGAAGCTTTCCGGGAAAGTCTTTCAAAGTGGATGCTGTGAAACTGCTGGCGACAAAAATACGGTCAGCCAATTTTATTTCCTCGTCTTTACGACTTAGTTTCTCTTTTGAATCCGTTAATCCAGGGATGGTATTTTGCCATTCCGGTAGCCGCCGTTTTTCTTCTTCCAGAATTCTAAGTTTGGCTCTCCAATAACCAGTGGGTAAGTCGTAAAAGCAATAGAGACCAAGCCGCTTTGCTTCCCGAAATGAAAATTCAGCGCAATCTTCATAGGCATATACTGCGTTAATCCTTTCTCGTTGCACTGCATTTTTTAAGCCTCGCGCCACTTTTTTGTCAAGGGCTTTTGCTATCGCGTCTACAGAGAATACGCCGGACTCTTGCTTTATAAAATTTCGGAAACCAGCCTTAATTGAAATTAACCTGGCCAATTCTTTGGCCGGGGTTGTATGCGTGAACTTTTTTAATGATGAATCAAACCTACGGCGACGGATTTCTGAGAGAGCCCCAATGCCTCCAATAGAATCAAGAATTGAACCCTGGAAGCAAGCAATGGACGTATGAAATTCCTGTAATATGTTTGCCTCTGCAAATCCAATTGCCGTGGCTCTGACATTCGCGTTTCCCTGTGGGTGAGATAAAACTAGTTTCATTGGCTTTTAAGTTTTCACTACTATCCGATTAACCATGCCCTGTTGGCAGCCAGGAACTCACAAGGATTATAATTTAGTTCAAAGGGTCTTTTACTGTTGACAACTCTTGCCGGATTCCCAACAACAACTGTCCCGGCCTCAACGGATTTACTCACAACCGCTCTTGCTCCAACAACGGCACCACGACCAATCTTAATTCCCGGTAAAATCATTGCCCCAGTCCCTATCCAGGCATAATCCTCGATTATAACACCCGACTTTATTTCTTTCCAATAAGGATCGGACACATCGTGAGATGCTGTCAAAATTTCAACACTATCATTTATGCATACCCTTTTTCCAATTTTTACATGATCATGTATACTTATTGTCACCCGTCCTAAAAACGTCTCCTCTCCAATTGACAAAAATTTAAATCCACCGGTGATATTTACTTCGCCTATCTCCGCGGTTTCATGGACTGTAGCCCCCTTTTTTACCAATTTATTTCTTCGGACGTTTCTATGTAAGAGCTCCGGAAAAGAAAAAAGACGCTTTGCCCAAGCCCGAAAGAACTTATTTGACCCAGTTGAAAACCTGGCCCGGTTACCCCATAAATAATTTACGCTTGCCATGCTAATCACATAATGAAAGATTACTTACGAATTGGTTGGTAATATCAGTAATATTATTATAACTAAAGGATTTAAAATTACATTTAATAAATTTTTCAATCTGTCCCTGCTCGTACTGCATTACTCCATTGGGCAGCCTAATACCCTTTGCATTTCTTGGAGTCCAGGTGCGTGAAACGCATAATATATTCAATCCATGTTCCCGCATCGCAGCAACAGCACCACTTTTTTCAATCAGAGAGGCAGGTGTCGTGGAAATACCGAAACATGAATTGCTTAACACTTCAGAAATCGTTGCAGGAGATTGTTCACCCAATACTTGTATTGGCAGATCAGCACGCTCGCATTCATTTTCCCATATAAATTGTTCTTTTCCGCAGCGACCTATCGTTATGATTTCAATTCCAATACCGTTTGAAACACTGTACAGTTTTAGTTCGTTAATCAACTCCTTTACCGGAGCTTCCGGATGAATTCCTCCGAAAAGAACGAATGAAATATTTTTACTCTCATTGTTAATTTTCTTAGCCGCTACCGGACGCATGGGTATATTACCAAACAACGGAAGTAGCGTAGCTCTTAATCCAATTTTTTGAAGCTCTTTTTCGTAAAGAATACTTTGTGTATGAATTAGTCTATGGTTTAGTGTTTTAAACAAATTCCTTATTAATCTTTTTTGCAACAAGCCCCAAAGAGCAAATTTTAGCGAAGCTTCCTCATTCATGCCAACCCATAATTCGTGAACCATAATGTGCCAACGCCTGCCATGCCCAATTTTTGCAAGCGATTTACCCAAGCCAAATGAAAGCCCCTTAGAATGAAAAGAAAAAGGAACGAACTGGATACTTATCCATTCGGGATTGATTTCGTCAACCCATAAACCCGCACGATGCCATCGCTTTTTGGATGGCCATATTGAAGGCAGGCGTATTATCCTAATGTTTAAATCGCCGGATTGATGTATGCCTTCAAAAACTTCTGTGATATATTGATCGTTTAAGGCGATAATTCCAACGTTGTGTCCTTTACTTATTAGGGCTTCAGCTAGCTTTCGTGTATAATCTCCAACCCCGTCCCGTCCGGCTTCGAAAGCCCCACAAATAAAAACGATATTCATTTTATACCCAGTTGGGCTTGTCTAGAAATTAACCTGGCGAATAAATCCATAGATAAAGTTTAAGCAGTAAGATATATCACGTCTCATTTCTTTGCCCTAACCATTTGCAGTATGTTAAACACCATAAGCATCGATATCTCGATGGATGTAACTATAATATTTAGTTTGATAATATTTTGCAGGCTTGAAGTATCCGTTAATACTATGGCACCTATGGTAGTAGTGATACTTACACTTATGAAAACGACAGGATTAATTACCCATGATCTATAAGTTCCGAGAAGGAAAGCCGCGCCGTACAATAAATTCAGGCAACTACTCACTGCCATCAATACTAGTTCTCTATTCAATCCGAAATAATGACTTCCCAAGACCCATAGTATTTGTGAAGAAAAGACCCAAACTACAAAAACAATAAATACACATAGGATCAAAAGTATAGCCTGAATTTGCAGGTATCGTTTAAGAAGTATTTTTCTTTTATTAGGTAATCTTGCAAAACGTGGGGCAATAAGGTTTGCGAATAAAATACTGAAAAAACCTAAGACGATGCTTAAGCGGCTCAATGCCCCAACCTGTGCAACTGAATCTGTTGAACCAAAAACAGAAATTAACCAAATAGCAATTTGACCGGAAAGGCAATAATAGATGGCTTCAGGAAGGAGCCTCCAGACCATTCTAAGAATATTCTTTTGTATTACAGGGTCAATATCCTGCTTGAGATCGGCGTAATTTGACGAGATTTTTTTTGTGCGGTAATTTGCCCAAATTTGGGGCAAACTTGCTGCGAGAAGTGCTGTCACAGCAAATGGATATACAAATATAGTGAGTCCAAGAATTGCAAGTCTTCCAAAATTTGAAACTACTTTAATTTTTTGCAGTTGAAGTACATCCTGTCTCAGCTTGGGCGAGATTTCGAGGATACCCGCATTCAACATCATGAAAAAGGTAGGGATTATCGATATTATTATCAGGAAACAAAGTACCCAACTAGCCCCGTGAAGGCGGAGTAAGTAAACCAATACACCAATAGAAACAGGCAAGCTTATCACCGCGAAAATTTTGCGTAATCTAAGACCTGTTACGATTACTGCACCAAGCTTTTCATTCTCTGTCCACACCTTTCCGCCTTGCGACATCACCGCTGTTGCTATACCTCCATCAGCAAGTACAATCATGGTTCCCAGCATCGTATTTGCAAGTGTGTAAAGGGCATACTCGTGCGGAAGCAAAAGGCGAATAACCATTATACCGGAAACCAAACCGATTAGCTGTATAACCACCTGGGTAAGACCAGTAGCGCTTATCAGTTTACTCCACTCGATTATTTTGGGGTAGTCGATATTTTCAATCCTTTTACTTAGAACTTTCATTTAACAGAATGGACGAGAGGCATCAAAGTGAATTTATTATTTTTTTGTTTACAAAAAGTTAAGCAGGAACTTCAGTTTGCTTTTTATTTTTTTTGGATTTTTCGTAGCCATAATTTCTACCGTAGGTATTTCCATAGCCATAGTAACCAACCTTACCTCCGCGTTTCACATCATTAAAAATGAATCCAAGATTTGAAAGCTTTTTAGATCTTGCCAATTCACTTACAAACTCAAGTTGCTTCTTTAGCGTATTTCGCTGGCGAATTACAAAAAGTACCGTATCAGAGTGTTCTCCAAGCACCAGGGCATCACTTACTAAACCAATGGGGGCGGAATCTATAATGATATAGTCATACTCAGCTTTAAGAGCTGCAAATAGCTGCGGTATTTTTTCGCTCAAAAATAAATCCGCAGGGTACTTCGGTGTGGAACCTGCAGGATAAATATGCAAACTGGGAATATCTTTATAAACCTGATGAATATCCGAAATCTTTGTTACCTCTCCTTTGAAATATTCATTCAAACCAACTTGCTGATCAATTTCAAGATTATCTGCAATGGTGGGCTTGCGCATATCAAATTCCAGCAAGGCTACCTTCTTTCCGGGAATTGCAAGTACTCCCGCAAGATTTAGGCTTATAAAAGATTTACCCTCCCCTCCAATGCTTGAAGTGACTAAAATGACTTGCTTTTCTTTTTTCTGTCTAAGGAAATAAAGATTTGTCCTAATTATCCTGAATTCTTCTCCAACAAGATCGCGCTGCATTATTGAAATTCCTTTTACTTGTTTCTTAGACATGTGGCTAACTTCCCCCACTATCGGAATGTCTATTTTATTTGTAATGTCTTTTCTCGACATTATTTTATCATTCAGTAAATCACGAAGAAATATAATTCCGAAAGGCAGTACAAGCCCAAGTAACGCACT
Source organism: Chitinophagales bacterium (assembly GCA_038251675.1). Lineage (GTDB taxonomy): Bacteria > Bacteroidota > Bacteroidia > Chitinophagales > Chitinophagaceae > Ginsengibacter. The sequence goes on from JBBSBD010000027.1 coordinate 20,201, forward strand.
ATAAATTTTTATGTTAGTCCCATTAGGAGATACCGGGCCAAATCCCTTTGCCGGATCTATTTGCTTATAATTTGGGACATTAGAAGACGTGCTGGAAACGGCCGCTTCTTCTCTTCTTTGTAATAAATAAAGATACAAGCCTTCAGTAATGCTTTGTTTCCGTTTTATTTCCTGCATAGTTCTTTCATTAGTAGGCAATGCAGAGAGAAACTGGCGGTATTGGCCATTTTGCTGCTGGAGGCTATTTTCTTTTTGCTTCAGGTTGCCGTTTATATTTTGCAACGCTTCTAAAATACTTCCTTTTGTAATATTAAGCTGGTTGTTGAGGTCCTTCATAATAATGCCTCCTTCCGCTAATGAAGGCGCTTCCTTTTGCTTCTTCATTTGCAACTCATTAAAATTACCTATTAATGCTGCCAGGGTAGGATCGTCAAGCCCTAAAGTAGAAGGTACCAACTTATCGTCCGAGTTTGGATTATTGAAATAATTCATTATGCTTTTGGCGACCGCTTGCTTTATATTGTTATCTGCAATTTCTTTCGACAAGTTATTTGAATTTTCAAAAGATTGACTTGACTGAATATTCACATCAATTAGTCCTTTGCTACCCTGGTAGTTTTCTAGCTTACCTTCTACTCCACTTAACTCAGAGGAAACAATTCCCAACCTATCATCAATAAACCGGATAGTATTTTGAGAGATAACATTTCTATCTTCAATATCGCTTAAAGTATATTCAGCGGCGAGGGCGTTTAAAATATCCACTCCCCGCTTTTTGTTCTCAATTAATATTGCAAGTTGAATAATGCTGGTTCTTTTATCCAATGTGCCTATGGCCAATTGATTCGATATTTCTGCTGCTGCTTGTGGCACCGATTCCCAGGTCGTAACATATCTATCCTTATTACTTTTGATTTCGCCATGTTTTATAAGCGAAAAAGTATTTTCTCCAATAGTAAAAGGTGTATTCCACTTAAACGTGGATTTTGGCACTTTATCATTTAAAGTGTTTTGTATAATCCCTCCGTCGTTGTTTAATGAAGAAAGAGTAAGATTGACATACGTATTACTGTCTTTTATTCCCTGGGGGATTAACCTGAAAGGAGCATCAAGGTATAGGTCAGTATTACGAATTTTTCCTACATAGAAATAAGAAATATTAAACCCGTTTTTATTTACAACCCGCTCCATAAGGCTTTGCGAACTCATAAGTTGAACTTCATTGTCTAAATTTGACTTCATCGGATCACCTGTAATGGCAGTCTTAATTAAGTCAGTAGATGAATTACCGGTCTTATCACTCTTAACAAATACCAATGCCGTTGCTTTATACATTGGCACGGCGTATCTTAAATAGACGATCGCCACGCTTACACATACGATTACGGATATAATAAAAAGCGGGTAGAAAGCAAGATATTTTGATACCTGTTCCTTTAATGTGAGACCGCTGCTGCTTTCGCTGAATAAATCTTTTTCTTCTTCCATATTATTTTACCCTTATATACAAATTAAGTAATGAGATGAAGACCGAAAGTGCAGTTCCAATGGTGCGGAACGTGGTTCCAGGATTAGGGCCTTTTACTAATGCATGAAGTTTTTTCTCGTTAGCTCCTACATACACAATGTCGTATGGCTGCAATTGATAAGCCGGAGATTGAAAAAGAGATCCGCTCGTCATATCAACCAGTATATAAAGCTTTTTACCATTGTCTTCTCTTATAACTGTTATATCTCTTCTTTTACCCTCATCCGTAAGATCTCCCGCTGCGCTTATAGCATCGATGATTGTTACGCGGTCAATGGGGAAATTTTTTATACCAGGAGACCGCACCTCGCCTAAAACATTTATCGTGAATTGTAAATACCTTATGGAAACAGATGGTTCCTTAATGTACTGAGAAAGCAGTTCCACTAAAATCTTTTGTAATTGATTCTTTGTCAATCCTTCAGCCTTTATACTGCCTATTAATGGAAGTTCAATGTTTCCATCTATCCCAACCAAATAGCCATTATTATTTACTCCCGCCGAAGTAGCGGTGTTGTCACCTATGCCTCCGGACGAAGGCTGATTAAAAAGCGCCGCCTCCTGCTGGTTTAAAGTTTTACTTATAACCTGAATGTTTAATAGATCATTTACCTGGATTACCCGCTCCTTTATTTCAGCAGTCCCAATGTTATCCCTTTCGGTTTGGAAATAGAGGTGATCTTTATCTAACTTTTTGGAGGGGTGGCAAGAACCCAGAACCAATACGCCAACACACATTGAAAAAAATAAGACAAAAAAATTCTTCTGTCGCATCATAATATTTGTATTAATTATTTTAAACCTGAATCTAATTTTGATTTTTAAGAATATGGAGACGTACTTGCAAATATCTTGGAAGATATCCCAATTTGCAACTCTGATTGTCAATTATTTTACTCACAATTTGCAATAAGCTTTTTCTCATTGGCACGGTGCAGCTTCAACAAACATGTTATCTTATGGCAACTATATTAAATCTTACCCCCGCGTAAAATATACTTTCAAGAAATTCTCGCTTATAGTTCCCGTGAATATTCTTTAATAACTTAACGAAAGTATAAGGCTTCGCCGACCCTCAGTTACAGTAAATTCTGAAGCTATATATGATTTCATTTTGCTATAGATGCTTTATAACGATAATATTAGCTATCTATTTTCTCGTTGAAAATAAATAAACCGCTTACCTATTTTGATCAACGTACCTAACTAAAGCTTGCGTTGATAAATGAATAACTTCAAGGAAAATGGGAACTTTTTACTAAGGATAGCTGGTAAGCTTTAGCTGGCTTCTTAATGTTTATGCCAGCCGTTGAGCGGCAAAAATAATATTTAAAAAACATAGATGCAACTAATGGCATATTAATTTATGGTGATAAAAAAAAATTACCCCTACATGATACTACCTCTCTATCAGGTCATGGCTTATCTTTCAAAAAAATCATTTTTCAAACGAAGAAAAATCAAATTCAAGCGCCTCCCGGTTCCAATTTCCTACTTTGGCCGCTGCTTCATAGGTTGATTGGAGAAATTGCAATAAAGTATTTGCAGGGTCAGTCGACTTTCTGATCGCATCGTACTTCAGCATAAATTCCCCCATTTCGTCGCTATAAAAAGCTTCTTTTGGTTCTACGGTTTGATGGCCAAAATCTACCGGAGTTGGATAACAATAGGAATAAAAAACAGGATACGGAAATTGTTCACTCCCGGCCCAAAAACCGCAGCTACTTACTTCGTGCGAATAAGATTCCTGCATTACTTCAATCGGAATGTTAGGTGCGCCACCAGGATGTTTGGGTGCGGGCCTTCCTGAAAATCTTGTTACTGCGAGATCAAATGCTCCCCAAAACAAGTGCACCGGGCTGCATTTTCCAATAAATTTTGCTCTGAATTTTGTAAAAATATTATTGATCAGAATAAGTGCCTGCCAAAATAAATGAATTTGATTATGATCGTAAGACTTATGAATTTCATCGGTTGCAAACGGTATCGCAGGTTCCACCTCATTAGGATATGCATATATATGTGCATCGATTCCCAGTACTCTCAGTTTCTCAAATAATTCTTTATAAAAGCTTGCTACGGTTCTTGGATATAATTTTATTTGATCTGTATCTCCTGAACTTGTGGTAATCACTAAAAGATCGTTTATGAAATCAAACTCAATTTGAAAAATACCATACTTATAAGGAATGCTTTCCGTAGACAGCCCGGAAGGAGAAACTTTAAGCGTCACATGCCATGAATGATTTGTCCATGGCGTTTTTTTAAGCCGGATCTTCCCGACAATTTGAGTCCATAAATGAACCGTTGCTAAGGTTTCTTTCATATCATCAAAAATCAATTCCGGCCACATTTGTTCTTTTTGAGTACTCATGTTTATTCGTATTAATATTTGATAAAATTAACTTCATTAATTTCAAACGCAATTCTTCTTCATGTGCCTGCATTGCAAATACAGAAAGATCTCAACACATTATTCTGAATAAAGAAAAATATAACGATACCTCTAACAAAAGTCCTCTTTATCAAAAGCATTTTTTTGATTCCACTCCGGTTATTACCGACCAAAGTCATCCTGCACCCTTACAATATCATCCTCATTGCTGGGATTTTCAATATCAGTGTGCTGCCATATTTCGGCAATAATTCCCCAGTTGTTTAAACCAATAAGGCGATGGCGTTCTCCTTGTTTCAACTTAATGATGTCACCATTTTTGAGCAAATGTTTTTCGGTTTGTTCATCTGTATCGCTCGTAGCAACCTCTACCGGGCCTTCAATGCATTTCCATATTTCGGCACGACGATGGTGATACTGCCAGCTAAGTCTTGTATTAGGTGCAACCAATAAAATCTTCGGGCTTATTTTTTCTGTTATTTTTATGTCATCCATATTTTCATCTGGAAAATAGTGCTGCACAAACTTCGAAGCATTGGACTCATCGATCACATAAAAACCACCCCACGGACGGGTGTCGTCTTTATTTACAATACTAAAGTCTTGTTGGTGCAACATTTCAGCAACCTTTTGAAAATTGGAATTTTTATCCGTCATAAATTATGAATTTAAAATGATTAGTTATAAAAGTCATTATTGAAAAAACATGTTCAGTAAACAATAGGACAATGGTGCACAATTTCATTGATAAAATAGTGTGCTCAAAATTTAAACTGCTAATTTCTTCAATTTTATGCCAAGTTAAGACCTTCTTGTCTTTAGCATTCATAAACACGTTTTCAATATTGCAGTTAATTTTGGGCTTGAAAGATTTTTCCTATTGCCAAACAGCCTATCATATTTTTAATGTCCAGATAAAAAAATGCCTGATAATTTTTTAATGAATTACCAGGCAATCTTCAAAGGTTAGCCATAATAGATTGGGTGCTATTTAATCTATATAGGTCGGCATTTTTTCTGTGTTTTCAAAGGCTAATTTCATAGGTTAGGGGGGTAGCGCAGTTATAGTTTTTAGAATCGAGGTTCTGGTCGTTTTATAATTTCTGTTTTGTTAGTTTCCTTTTTTCAATAGGTTAAGGAACGGCTTGGGTAAGTGAAATAATTTTCTCAAAGAATATGATCTTATTACAATTTTAATTAAGCTGCTGATTGGCAATAGTGGAGGCTACTACCTTGGGAGCAAAGGAATTATCAATACTATAATTTAAATGGAAAGTTCTGCAAAGACTTGTATAATAAGTACTGTAATCACTGGTTATCATTCCTACTAATATCTGGCAATTAGCTTGTTTACCTGTTACGACTATATCTTCTGTTCTTCCCAAAGACTTTTTAATATTGAGAGATAACACATCCGGAATAAGAATGTTTAGCAACGAAACAGGATGCAAATAATTTGTTCCATCTATAACAATTAAAAATCCTCCCTTTTCCCCGTGCATCTTCAGTTCCATGTTTTGTATTATTTGGGAGAATTCTTCCAGTTCATTTATAGTTTCTATAATTTTTTTTCTATGTTTCATGTTGCAAGATTTAAGATATCAAAGCAAAAAGAAAATTCTTGCAGAAAAAATAGAACCTTCAACTATTACATAGTAGGTAACCTGCCGAAAGTCTTGTAGTATAAATACCTCAAAAAGAATTACTAATCATCGGACTTATTTGGCAAATGAAATAAAAGATTCATGTAGCTTATTTTAAAAATAGTCGCCAAGTATCTTCTTACATTAGATATTAAAGAAAACTAAACCATATTACATAATCATGAGTGCGAAATAGGTATAAAAAAATATTTTACTTACTAGCAAATATTTGCTTAATTTGTTTAAGATAAAGCTGCAGATTTTTCTACTACCGCTATACAAAGCAGCATTTTTTATAATGGCGCCCAAAGAAATTGTTTCCGCCACTATCTGTACCAGTGCACGTTTATATGCGAACGATGGTATTCCTCGCAGCAGGCAATATTATCGGGCCGTAGAGTTTTTCGTCATGCCCATGGCACATCAACATTCCTTATTTGTTGAGAGCTAAGCAGGGCTTTGATGTAAGAATGAGATAAAGTGTATTGCTCTGCTATAAAGAGTGGAACGCTTAATCAAGGGAATAGATGCCGTATTGAATTGAGTATTGTGATTGTGCGATGAATATCGCTAATCATAATGCCTTTTACAAATTAGGAAAGTAGTAAAACCTACCATGACTGAACCAAGCGAAATCTTCTTTCAAGAGACGAACTTATCGGCCAGGAAAATGAGCAGATTAGCAAATTATTTTTCCTGGATGGTCATTACTATAGCAGCTTTAACAATTACCGGCTGGCAATTCAATATTGAATTTTTGAAACGTCCTCTGCCAAGACTCACGGCCATGAATCCTATGACAGCCGTTTTATTTATCTTATCGGGTATAGCGCTCCTGTTGGTAGAAAACAAAGAAGCAAAACCCTCTGCAAAAAAAGCCGGGAATGCCATTGCTATTGTCATAATAATATTAGCAACTATTCGAATCATTGACATTCTTGTTGCGTTCGATATACCGGTGGATCATGTTCTTTTTGCGAGAAAACTAATAGGAGATAGTTACGAAAATATTTCCAACCGTATGGTGCCTATTACGGCGGCGAGTTTTATACTTGCAGGTATCGCTTTGCTATGGCTGCACCGGACAACAAAAAAAGGAAAAATAATTTCTCAATATATGGCAATGATTGTCGCCCTCCTTGCCATATTTTCCATCATTGGCTACTTGTATAAGGTGCAGGTCTTTTATGGAATATTTGTTTATTTTCCAATGGCAGTGAACAGCGCAATATGTTTTCTTCTTTTGTCCGTTGCGTTTCTTTTTTCTACTTCGCAGAAAGGAATCATGAAGGAACTAACAGGCAATTTAACAGGAAGTGTTACTGCACGTCCTCTTATAATAAGCGCCCTTATTATCCCCATTATATTGGGATGGCTTCGTCTTTTGGGTGATTGGCAAAATCTTTTTTCCGTGGAATTTGGCACCGCCATACTGATACTCGCTATTATTGTAGTGTTCCTTGCAATTATCTGGCATAATACTGTGTTGCTTAATAGAAGAGATCTTCAAAAACAAGCGGCAGATCATGCTTTGAAGGAAAATGAAGAACACGTAAAAATGATTTTTGACGCTGCACCCGACGCCGTTATTGTAATGGACGAAGATGGAACAATTGTAAAATGGAATGCCAAAGCTGAAAGCATGTTGGGATGGAAACAAAATGAGGTGCTGGGCAAAATACTGGGCGAAATCATAATCCCCGAGCGCTTTCGGGAGGCACATCAAAAAGGTATGCAACATTTTCTTAGAACCGGCGAGGGAATTGTGATAGGAAAAGTTTTGGAAATACAAGCTCTTACTAAAGAAGGAAAGGAAACTGATATAGCGCTTAATATAGCTGCATCAGCGGGAGTTAAAAATCAGCTCTTGTTCATTGGTTTTATAAGGGATATAACTGACCGAAAAAAAGAGGAAGAGCGGCTGCGGAAAGTAAAAAAAGATTTTCAGTTATTAGTGAGCAGTGTGAAAGATTATGCAATTTTTCTACTGGACAAAGAAGGCAGGGTGAATAGCTGGAATAGCGGGGCCGAACATATTAAAGGATATACTGCCGAAGAGATAATCGGACAGCCGATAGATATTTTTTATACCGCCGAAGAATTAGAACGCGGCGAGCCAAAACGAAACCTGGAAAAGGCACTGAAACATGGCCATCATGAGTCCGAAGGATACCGGGTGAGAAAAGATGGTTCTTTAATTTACGCTAATGTTACGTTTACAGCTTTGTTTGATGAAGAAGGGGAGCTTTATGGCTATGCCAAGGTAACCAAGGATATCACAGAAAAAAGAAAAGCAGAAAACAGAATGCTGTTTTTAGCAACCATTGCAAATAATATCCAGGACCCTGTTATTTCTGCTGATAACAATGCGGTTATTACGAAATGGAACGAGGCGGCCGAAAATTTATTAGAATGGAAAAGTGATGAAGTGCTTGGAAAAAAAACTACCGAAATTTTAAGGACCACTTTTCCTTTTGAAACAAGGGAGCTAATTTTTGAGTCACTAAAAGAAAAAGGATTTTGGCAAGGCGAGGTCATTTATTATACAAAGTCCGGCAGGCCCATAAATGTAATCTCCACTGCCTCCCACTTAACAGATGCCGAGGGCAATAATACAGGCACACTTGTTTTAGCCCGGGATATTACTGAAAAAAAATTAGCCGAAGATGCACTTATTAAATTAAATGAAGAACTCGAGCAAAAGGTAGTTGACAGAACAAAAGAAATAATTGCAAGCGAAAAGCTTTACCGGTCTATTTACGAAAATACCGGGGAAGCCATTCTATTAACCAAACCTGATGGAACCATTTTATCTGCCAATGGCACCGCGTGTAAAATTTTTGAAATGACTGAAGAAGAAATTTGCGCACTGGGCAGAGCCGGCATAGTAAATTCTAAGGATAAGAGAGTAGCTGCCGACCTGGAAGAACGAAGAATTACCGGCGCTCTCAGGGGCGAGTGGACATTCATAAAAAAGGATGGCTCCATTTTTCCGGGTGAGTTGTCTTCCATAGTTTTTAAAAATTCAGAAGGCGAAGAAAGGACGATCACCATCATTCGCGACATAAGCGAACGGAAAAAGGTTGAAGAAAAAATACGCGACATTAATGTCGAACTGGAAAAAAAAGTATTAAAGCGCACGGAAGAATTACAGGCAGTCAATAGCGAGATGGAAGCCTTTTCTTATTCGGTATCTCACGACTTGCGTGCTCCACTGCGGGGCATTATAGGATTTACTACCATATTGGAAGAAGAATATGTAAGCCAGCTTGATGATGAGGCAAAGCGGATTACTTCTGTGATTAAAATTAATACGGCTAAGATGGGTAATCTTATTGATGATCTGCTCAACTTCTCACGAATTGGGCGTAAGCCTGTTGATAAGACTCCAATTGACACCAATGAACTTGTAAAAGACATCATTGCCGAATTGTCGCATAATGGCATCGAAGACAGGATAGAATGGAAAATTCATCACTTACCAGAATTAAAGGCGGATGCCAATACCATTAAACAGGTTTGGATAAACCTGGTTTCAAATGCAATAAAATATTCGCGTAATAATGATCATCCGAAAGTCGAGATCGGAAGTAAAAGAGATGAAAATAAAATAACATTTTTTGTAAAAGACAATGGTGTAGGTTTTGATGAAAAGTACAAACAAAAGTTATTCAAAGTTTTTCAAAGGCTGCATAGTTCCGCTGAATTTGAAGGCACCGGTGTAGGCCTTGCAATAGTTGAGAAAGTAATTTCAAAACACGGTGGCAAAGTTTGGGCAGAGGGAGAATTGAATAACGGTGCTTGTTTTTATTTTTCATTGCCTGTATAATTTTAAATGAAGTATTAACCCATTAATAAATTTATAAACCCCCAAAAAAATATGAATCACAATTCAGTAGAAATATTGCTGGTGGAAGATAATATTAACGATGCAGAACTCGCCATCCGAGAATTAAAGAAACACAATCTTACTAACAATCTCTTTCATGTAAAAGATGGCGAAGAAGCGCTTGACTTCATTTTTGCTACTGGAAAATATAATGGAACGAGGAATGTGGGCTCTCTGCCGCGGATAATATTGCTGGATATACAAATGCCTAAAATAAATGGTATAGAAGTATTGGCAAGAATAAAATCAGATGAAAGAACGAAATTAACACCAGTTGTAATCCTGACCTCTTCGAAAGAAGACCCGGATATAAAGCGCTGCTACGACTTGGGCGCAAACAGCTACATCGTAAAACCTGTGAACTTTGAAGGTTTTGCTGAATCTATAAAACGACTTGGCTTCTATTGGTTACTGTTAAACCAACCTCCCCAATAAGTAATGTATGCGAACAGATAGTTTGAAAATATTAATGCTAGAAGATAATGCAACCGATGCTGAGCTAGTACAAAGACTGTTACTAAAGCAAGGTTTGAACCATACATTCAAGGTTTCGATTGATAGGGCTGAATACGTAACGGCACTTAAAAATTTTAAGCCAGATATTATTTTGTCGGATCATTCATTACCGGAATTTAATTCAACCGAGGCATTGAAAATAGGAAGAAGTCTATTTCCGAAAATACCTTTTATACTGGTCACCGGGGCAGCGTCAGAAGAGTTTGCCGCCGAGATTATAAAATCCGGAGCAGATGATTACATCCTTAAAGACAGGATGACACGATTACCTTCAGCAATAAAAGCCGCAGTACAACAAAGAATAACTGAAAAAGAGAAACTGGAAGCGCTGGAACTTGCCCGCAATCAAATTGAATTAGCGGAGGAGCGTGAGAGGATTGCGATAGAAGCTGCAAATATTGGTATATACGATCATGATTTAAATACGGGAGCATTAGTAACCTCTTCACGCTACAATGAAATTTTCGGGTTTAAGGAAACCAGGGCAAGGAGCGAATATTTAGCACTTATACATCCTGATGACATAGAGATAAGAAATAAAGCCTTTGGGCAATCAAAAATAACAGGCAGGTTGAGCTATGAGTTAAGAATAATTAAGCCTGATAAAAGCGTAGCCTGGATAAGGATAGAAGGAATTGTGCACAAAAATAAACAAGGAACACCGGAACGAATTATTGGATCAATTCTGGATATTACAGAATTTAAATACCTGCTTCACCAAAAAGATAATTTTATTGCTGTAGCCAGCCACGAATTAAAAACACCCTTAACCACTCTTAAGGCATATACCTACATTCTGAAGCAAAATTTTTATAATAAAAAAAATGACCGCAACGAAATATTTATAAAAAAAATGGAAAGACAGATAAATAAACTCTCGTTACTGGTGCACAACTTACTTGATTCCAATGAAATAATATCAGGAGAGCTTACATCGAATGATTTATATTTTAACATAGACACCGTAGTTACAGAGGTAGTAACAGAACTTAAATTATCAAGTGACAAAAAGATCGTAATGGAATTAGCTGCACCCGACTGTAAGGTCTGTGCTGACAAGGATAAAATTGAGCAGGTAATGATTAATCTTATTAATAATGCCATTAAATTTTCGCCGGGTGCAGATAGAATAATTGTAAAAACCCGCTCAGAAAGCAACAAGGTCGTATTTGGAGTTGAAGATTTTGGGATTGGCATTAAAGATGAAAATATAAAAAAGATTTTTCAACAGTTTTATCGTGATGATAACGACCTTGGATACACTTTTCCGGGTCTGGGGTTAGGCCTCTTTATTTCATCTGAAATTGTTAAAAAAGCGCGAGGCAAAATACAGGTAAAAAGTAAGAAAGGAAAGGGTTCTATATTTTCATTTTCATTGCCTTGTGTAAGAAGGTAAAGAAATTACAAATCACTAAATAAAAAGTAAAGCTAATTATGCAACATTTTTAAGTTTATAAGGGGCTATAAATCGATTGGGAATATATGTTTTTGATTCTTATTAAATCACACTGCCTAATACCATATTCCATGCAAAGTCATTTAAAAATACTAATACTGGAGGACGATGAAACCGATTTTGAAATTACCAAAAGGCTGTTGTTAAAAGAAATAAAGAATTGTGCTGTACGGCTGGCAACGAACAAAGAGAATTTTTTTAGCCTCCTCGATCATTTTCATCATGACGTTATTTTGTGCGATCATTCACTACCTCAATTCAATTCGTTAGAGGCCATCAAAATTGCAAGGCAGTTTTTCCCCGATATACCTTTCATCCTCGTTACCGGCGCTGTATCAGAAGATTTTGCCATCGAGGTTATGAAATCTGGTGCAGACGATTTTATTCTTAAAGACAGGCTTAGCAGGCTGCCCTCTGCAATAGAACGAGCAATAAAACACAGAAAGGCTGAATTGGAAAAGAAAGAGATACAGCAAAGAATTATCGATTCTGAAAATAACCTCCGGGCGATATTTGAAAATACTTCTGAAGGTTTCCTGTTAGTGGATACAGATGGGGTGATAAAAGTATTTAACAGCAATGCCGCACAATATGGCTTTTTTATCAAAGGAAAAGAAATACACGTGGGTGATAATCTATTAGATCTTATTGAAGATTCAGCTAAACCAGCTTATAAAGAAATAGTCTCGAAAGTACTGCACAAGGAGGCTATTAAATTTGAGCGGAAGTATATAAGAGACGACAACACCAGCCGATGGATTGACTTTTCAATAACACCTGTTATAGAAAAAGAGCAGAAGGTAACAGGAATATGTATCACCGGGCGCGATATTACTGACAAGAAAACCATTGAGAAACAAAGAGAGTTCGATCATAACAATCTCCAGGCCTTAATAAATAACACCGGCGACCTGATGTGGAGTGTAGATCATAACTTAAACCTTATAACCTGCAATGACTCATTTAACAAAGTAGTTGCGGAAACATCGGGTAAGCCGGCGCAAAAAGGAGATAGTATTTTCTCAGAGCAATTTACTAAGGACCAATTAACACGTTATAAAGAGTTTTACATCCGTGCCCTTTCAGGGGAAACATTTACTATTAACGATCACTTTGAAACTCCGCACGAATTATGGTCAGAAGTATCATTCAATCCAATTTATAGTTACAATAAAATTATTGGCGTAGCGTGCTTTTCAAGGGACATCACCCATAAAAAAATAGCAGAAGGAGAAAGAGAAAGGCTATCATCCATCATTGAAGCAACGTCCGATTTTGTAGGGATTGCCGACATCAATCAACAAATAATTTTTTTAAACAGGGGCGGTCGTGAAATGTCGGGCTTTGGCGAAACAGAAGACCTTAGGGGCGCATCAATAAGAGAATTTTTAGATGAAAAAAATTACCAAACGATTTCTGAAGTGAGTTTACCTGCTGCACTAAAAGATGGTAAATGGCGTGGGGAATTAGATTTCACTGCCAGGAGCGGAAGAAAAGTTCCCGTATCTGTTGTAATAGTAATACCCAAAACCACAGACAGCGAGCCTCAGTACCTGTCTGCCATTGCAAGGGATATTTCTGAACGAAAAAATGCAGAAGTCAATTTGAAATTAATGGAGCAAAAAATAGTAAATCAAAAAATACAAGGACAAAAAAGTATAGCCAGGGCCATATTGCAGGCACAGGAAAAAGAACGAAATCATTTAGGCCAGGAACTACACGACAATATAAACCAGATATTAGCCGCTACAAAATTGCATCTTAGCTTTACATCAAAGAATAACCCTCAGCAAAAAGAGTTGCTGGAGTACCCAATTGAGTTGATCAGCAGCGCCATAAAAGAATTGAAACAGTTAAGCAGCCGAGATGTTACTCCTCTTAAAAACATTAATCTAGAAGAATTGATTTTGAAAATCATTGCGGAACTTAAAAAAAATACCTCCCTAAAAATTAGCTTTATTTTCAACGCCCAACGAAACATAGACGACAACTTAAAATTGAATATCTATAGAATCATCCAGGAACAAATGAATAATATCATAAAACATGCTAACGCTAAAAATATTTCTATCTTAATTGAGTCGGTCGATGAAAGCCTTCATGTTCAGGTAGCAGATGACGGCAAAGGTTTTGACATCCGGAAAAAAAGTAAAGGGATCGGCATATCCAACATCACCAACAGAATTGAGTCTTTCAACGGTAAACTGAAAATTATAACCTCCCCCGGCAAAGGATGTCACACAGATATTTTTATTCCTTTTAAGGGAAATGGAGTAGTTGTATAAACCAATATTTTGAAGTATCTATTTTAATGAAATCTCCATTAAAAATATTAATCCTCGAGGATAGTGCCACCGATGCAGAAATAATTCAGCGTGTGATAAAAAAGAGTAATCATGCATATACTTTTTTTGTTGCAAGCAGCAAAACCCAATACAATAAGGCATTAAAAACATTTCAGCCAGACGTTATTCTTTCCGATAAATCATTACCTCAATTTGATGGCGCAGAAGCTTTACGAATAACTCAAAAATATTCCGCAGATATTCCTTTTATAATGGTTTCAGGCACAGTCTCCGAGGAGTATTCGGCAGACATCATTAAAATGGGAGCAGATGATTTCTTATTAAAAGAACATCTCTCAAGATTGCCTGCTGCAATAGATAGAGCATTAAAACAAAAAAGCATTGAAAAAGAGAAGAGACTGGCTGTAGAACGAAACCGCTTGAAAGCCGAATTATTAAATACAATTGCACAAGCTGTGATGGCTACTGATGTAAATAGCACTGTAAATTTCTGGAATAATGCTGCTACGAAAATTTACGGATGGACGGAAGAAGAAGCCACTGGCAAAAATATTTTCAAGCTTTGGGGTATAGAAAAGTTTTATGAATCGGAAAATGAGTTGATAGAAGGCTTGCGACAGGGAAATCACTGGTCCGGAGAATTAATAGTTCGGGGGAAGTATGGAAATCCATTTCCTGTATTTCTCACTTCCGCACCTTTTTACGACGATCAAAATAATTTTTGTGGCACCATTGGGGTTTCTGCAGATATTTCAGAAAGAAAAAAGACCGAAGAAGAATTAAAAGAACTAAATAGTCAGCTACATGTTCTTTCCGGACATTTGGAAAACGTACGGGAAACAGAAAGAATGCAAGTGGCCAAAGAATTACATGATGAACTGGCACAGCAACTTACCGGATTGAAAATGGATGCACTGTGGCTCTTCAAAAAATTAGATATCAAAGACGAGGCTATTAGAAAAAAAAGTGATGACATGATTAATTTGATAGATGGTACTTTAAAGTCTGTGCGACGTATTTTGTCAAACCTGAGACCAGCCATTTTGGACGATCTTGGCCTGATAGCAGCCCTGGAGTGGCATAGCGAAGAAGTTGATAAAACATCAGGTATCAGAATTGATTTCAAATCTTCTGTACGGGAATTGGCAATTACTAAATCAAAGTCCACAGGTTTGTTCAGGATATACCAGGAAATTTTGAGTACTATAATCGCAAATTTTAATGCCTCAACCATAAGCAGCTATTTAACAATAGATGACAATTCCCTGACCTTAGAAATAAAAAATGATGGACAGGAAACAAAAAATAAAGAAGAAAGCGTAGCCTTCATAAGCATTAAAGAACGAACATATACATTAGGTGGAACCTATCAAATAAATGCTGATGGCGGCGTTGGAACTGAAATAAGAATAACCATTTCTTTATCATAAAAACATTTGAATTAAATGCTAAGAATTTTAATTGCAGATGACCATGCCATCATAAGAAAAGGCTTAAAACAGATTCTCGTTGAAGAATATCCCACAGCGTTTATAGACGAAGTAGGTGATGCAGAGGCCGTTCTAAAGAAAGCAATCAAAAGTGAGTGGGACATTATTATTAGCGATCTTTCTATGCCCGGAAGAAGCGGGCTTGATGTGGTGCGTGACATTAAACAGAACTTTCCAAAAATACCGGTTCTTATTCTTTCGATTCATCCTGAAGAACAATATGGTGTAAGGGTATTGAAGGCTGGTGCAGCCGGCTACTTAAGTAAAGAAGCAGCGGCTGATGAATTAATAAATGCGGTAAAAAGAGTCTTATTAGGAAGGAAATATATATCCCCGTCAATCGCGGAAAAAATGGCGGAGGAATTGGACCGGGATTCTGATAAGCCTCCGCATGAATTGCTATCTGACAGGGAGTTTCATGTATTTAAATTATTGGCAGAAGGTAAAGGAGTTTCTGAAATAGCCGAGTCATTGTCTTTAGGAATAACAACGGTGAGCACGTACAGGAGCCGCATTATATCAAAGATGAAATTAAAAACGAATGCGGACCTTACAAGATATGCTTTGGAAAATAATTTGATATAAAAAATGATAGACTTTCCTCAATCTAATTCCGCATACACCTCTTCAAGTTGCAGTGTAAGATATTTGAAAGCCAATGTCATTTCTATTTCCGGCTTACTAATATTTCCTTCAATAAAGATGTGGCCTTTATAATTTGCTTTTAATGGGCTTTTTAATAGTTGACAACGCCAGTCAGAAAGCTTTTCCATAATTTATCTTTAAAAAAAGTAATGATACTTTACGGCTCTATTATTTCTTTAGTAAAGTCAAGTTTAATAAAACTTCTTAAAATATTTTTGACTGGCATAATAATTTGCTCGTATCAATTATGATGTGATCATATTTATAGCAAGTGAATTAATATACTTTAAGATTAGCTTTCGCACAAATGTAAAAAGCCCGTAAACACCGGGTTTTACGAGCCTTTAATTCTAAAAAAATCAACTTAGTTGGGGCGATGACGTTTCTGATGGGACGACCGTCCCCAATCTCTATCGGGACGCGATTAACTCATTAAAAAACCACACATAATTGTGTGGCCTTTTGTCG
>JBBSBD010000028.1:0-36482 GCA_038251675.1 Chitinophagales bacterium
TGTATGGGAACCTTTGTTTATTATCACTTTAAGTTCCTCTACTTCTGTCTTTGTTAATTTGATTGTATAACGTATCATTTGTAATGGGTTTTACAAATATATAATAATTATACGTCAAATTATACTTAACTTAACACTAGCATGTTCTTTCAACCCGAAAGCTTTTGAGGTATGCAAGTCTTGCTTCGTTGGCTATTACAAAAAGAATTGCTAATGACTCCTTCTGTTTAGCAGACAGTATAAATAATGTTTATTTTGGAAACCATCTAAAATGTTGAATACGTTAGCAGCGTGTAGATCAATTCCAAAGTGAAACTCATATAAATAATAGAAAAAGCCGACTGAATTCCTTGGAGAGGAGAAAATCTTTAAATTAACTTTTTCAAACTATGATTAGTGAAATGGTTTATAAAAGGCCTTAGTAGCGAGCTTTAGCATGGCCTTGTCGCCCGTACTATCTCCATAGCAATAAACAGTCGTATAATCGTTTAGGTTATACTGCTTAAGGATCCTAATGGATTTTTCATTGTAGTTACAGTTAATGCCCGATAGTTTTCCCGTAATCCTATTGTTGATAATTTCAAGTTCTGTAGCAATACATTTAAGTTCATGTTTATCGCACCAGTCTACTATCCAGTTTGTGGCAGATGCTGACACTACAATAATTTCATCGCCATTTGCTTTATGCTGGCGTATTTTTTGCAGCGCTTTTGGTCTTACAAGAGCAGGTAATTTTTTTTGAGCAAACGAATTACATGATTTTGAAAATTCGGCTTCAGGAATATCTTTAAAAAACCAGGAAAGCATTTTTTCTTTAGCCTTTTGATGAGATGTCAGTTTTAACTTCATTGCAAGTATCCACGGAGATAGCACTGCCAAGCCGGTATATAGCCGCAATTTTCCATGATGAAATTTTATGAGTTCAATCATCGTATCCCTGATTGTAATAGTTCCGTCAAAATCAAAAAACGCAATTCCCGGCATTTCTTTTATTTAAAAATGGTAAGATCTTTCATATAAAGAATCATGTAAAAGCTAACCACCCACAGTAGTATAGTGACCTGTATAAACCTGTCTTTATACAATATTTTTACCGGCGATTCCGAGTCGTGCTTCACGAAGATGATTTGAAGATATCTGAAAATGCCTGCCACGACGAACAGGCATGTATAATATAGCCTGTAGGTTCCAAGACGCATCATCACCTCGCTGGACATAGTGTACATAAAATAGGAAACTATCATTACCGCACATATTAAGGAAAGGGCGACATTAATAAAATCCAGGTTATAACCTTTTATTGATCGTCGCATTTCATTTCCGGAATTAAGTTTGATAAGAACGTCATCCCGTCGTTTGGCAATGGCAAGGAAAAGTGCTAATAAAAAGACCATGATTGTAAGCCATTCACTTAACCCGACCCGGGCAATAACAGCGCCGGCTTTTACCCTCAATACAAATCCAATTGCAATAATTAAAATATCGAGGATTGCTATTTTTTTCAAGCCCAACGAATAAGCCAGGTTTAAAAGGAAATAGATAGACAATACAAAGAAAAATTTATCCCTTATAAAAAAAGCCAAGGTAAGGCCAGTGCTCAAAAACAAAATTGAAATTAAGAGCGCCCAATATTTATTAACAGCCCCGGAAGCAAGTGCCCGTTTAGATTTTACCGGGTGTTGTTTGTCATCTTCAATATCCCTATAGTCATTTATAATGTAAATACTGCTTGCTACAAGACAAACGGACAAAAATCCTTCTGTTACCTTGATTAGGGTTTCGATATTGAAGGCAAGCCCTGCAAAAAATACAGGTATGTAAAGAAAGAGATTTTTTGCCCAGTGTTTAGGTCGAAGAAGGTTAAGATAATTCTTCATAATCCCTGGTTTTTATCTTTAATAAAGCTTCTTTCAGCTATTTCCGTTTCAATAAGCCACAACATCATTGGTAGAAAAATCAATATAATCGGCACCATGAACAACCTGGTTTGATAAGTAACAACACTGATATAATGGACGGCAAACCATGCAGGAACGAGAAATACAAACCATTTTTTTAAAAGGTGTGGAAATGCCCTGAACTTATACAAAATGATAAATGGAATTACACCAAAAGTGCCGATTAATTCAAAATAGGATTTCATAGCAACAGCGCTGAATAAATTTAGCTTTAGCATATCGAAACCTGCTTTTGCCTTCCACAACTGTTGCGGTCGGTAGCCATAGTAAGACCTTACGGAGAAAAAAATAGCGAAGAAAATAATGTAGAGTGCAACTGTATTTATCCAAACATTTTTCACTGGGAAAATTATTTTTTTAAAGCGTTCTCTTTTTAAAGAAAATTGAGAAAAGTCTGTTGCCGAAATAAAATAAAGAGCTGGTATAAGCAGAGATGTTTCCCGGTTAAGTGCTGCCAAAGGAACTATTAGAAATAGCCATAATTTATTCTTATGATAGACTATTAGGTTGGCCGTAACCAGGTAAAAAATGATATCAAGATATGTGTTGAACGAAAGATCGGCCGCGGTAACTGCGTTGCCCAGTGCCAGAGCCAAAAAGTTTATACCGAAAAAAATAAGCCATTTGCTCTTCACAAAATAACTCCAAAGACGCCACGCAAGGTAAAATATAAATAAGTGCTCGGTAAACCTGAATAGAGTAAAAATAATCATGTACTTCATTACTCCCTTTGTACGCATTAGATTTACAAATTCATCTGTTTCAGAAGAGGTTCCCGAGGTGCTTTCAATATTGAATTTAATTTTTTGCTCAATTGGAAAAACTTTGTCCACAGTATTATTATATACCCACATTATACCCTCAATAGTAAACGGGCATAAAATTCTGTATTGCCATGGATTGTAGAATTCTGAGCGGCCCTGAATTACCGCGACATGCCGCTCGTAAGTGAGTAAGCCATTGCTATAATAAAAATTTCTGTAAACGGGATACATAGATAAAAGGGCAAAGCAAAAACTTAGGAATAGTATCTTGCTTTTATCTTTTCCGGGCCACAAGGGTGTAGTGCGGGTAAACATACATCAGTCTTTTTTCTTGTTCTACAATTTCAAATCCATTATCCTCCAGCAACTTTAAAGCTTTTGTTATTGAAATTTCGTGCCCTATTTCGCGTGAAAAAATAAGGTCGTGTATCTTATTAAAAATAACATAAGGACTCGAACCATCAATATCTTTTAATATCAATCTTCCTCCCGGCTTTATTTTTTCGGAAAGATTTTTCAAAAAATCTACCTGCTTTTTAGGGCGAATATGATGCAAGACGTCCACTACAAATACGATATCCATGTCCGCTAATTCTTCAGGAAAATGCTGGCCGTCATACATCTCAAATTTATAAAGGTGATGCCCAACGTTTTTAAAAAGCAACTTTGCATTTTTTATCAGCCTTTCTTTTATTTCGATTCCAAAAAAGTAAGAAGGCCTTGCAAATTTTGATAAGAGCAGTAAAAGTTGGCCATTGCCACAGCCTACGTCACCCACCTTTTCACCGTCTTTTACTTTTTGTATCAGACTTATATAAGGACAAATTAAAGAGCGGTATTTAATCTTCAACCTATCTATCGGGCCAGCCGTAAAATGCTGTTGTTCCAGGAAGTGCATTATGTCCTTATTGTCCGGCCCTTTTATTTTTTCCATTTAGCTGTTTCAGGAGCCAAAATAACCATTATCCAATTAGAACTCCAAAAACGCATAATAAAAGATGCCCGTTTCGATTATGTATCCTAATTTTAGATAACGAAAATTTTATAGAAACAAGAGCAGAGTTTCTGCTAACTTTTAAAATTTAGTCTATATGAAAAAGACCATTATTAATCTGTTCTTCTTCATTTTATGCTACGCTCTTACTTCCTCAGTTCTTTCTCAGCCGTTTAAGAGAATTTGCGTTATAGGATCATCTACGGCCTGGGGATATTTCAGAGACCCAAATCCTCCGTATAATCCATTGTACCCGCGGGACAGCGCGTGGACTTTTAAATTAAGCAAATATTATAAAGATCTTGGGCTGATCGATACCTTGTTTAACATTGCATCTATTGGAACCGATCCTTATACAGGTATGCCTTCCAGCTATACACCTCCGGCCCAGAGAAATCTGCCGGATGGCAGATATAATATTACAATGGCTGTAAATCTTGTGCCAAAGCCAGACGTGATAATCGTGAACTATCCTTCTAATAACTTTGAATGGCAAACAGATGAAGAGATTCTTTTTTGCCTGCAAACAATTAAAGACTCCGCAAATGCAAAAGGAATTCAATGCTATATAACGACCACCCAGCCACGTAACACATTTAGTGTACCGGAAAGGCAAAAACTTAAAGATCTCCGGGATATTATTTTAAATCGTTTTGGGCAGTATGCAATTGATTTTTTTACTGACATTGCCGAGGTTCCCTCACTCAATATTTTGCCAATGTATTCCCTGGGTGATGGCATTCATACCAATCCGGCAGGGCAGACAGTGCTTGAGCAACAAGTATTGAGTAAAAATATTCTGTTAAACACTTTACCTGTAAGTTTTATTGATTTTAGAGCCTCAAAGCAAAATGAAAATGTAAAGTTATCATGGATAGTTTCTCCTGATCAAAATATTGATCATTTTATAGTGGAAAGAAGTTCAAATGCGAAAGAATTTTATCAAATCGGATATATGGGAACGACGCAGTCTGTAGGCAATCAAAATTATCGTTTTGAAGATGAGCATCCTTTTAAAAGGATCAACTATTTCAGAGTTGTTTTGGTGGAAAAGGATAACCGGAAAATATTTTCTAAAGTGATACCTGTTGTGTGTAGTGCCAATGAATTTTTTGTAAGCAAGATATATCCCGTTCCGGCAGAAAATGAAATAAACATAAGAGTTTTTTCCGCTGCTAAAGGTGAGCTATCTTTTTCCATTATTAGCGATGAAGGAAAAACTCTCAAGAGAGAAACGCGGGCAGCCCAACCCGATATGTTATATAGTACTAAGATTGCAAATTTTGCAAAAGGCAGATATACCTTGCTTATACAAAATAATTTTCAAAAAAGGAGCATTCAATTTGTAAAATAAAAATAAGTTAGTTTTACAATCTGATAATCTTTGTCAATGTGATAATCATAAACTACTTCAAATTTTCTGCATAAGAACTAAGACTTCAACATAACCACATTATACACTTCTAAATTTTTCAAAATGAAATCTATTTTACTTAGAAAAACAACTTTTAAAAACAATATCAAAAAAGTATCGGTTGCGGCGCTTTCCCTTTTTAGTTCAGTATTTTGTTTTCAGCTTTCGAACGCACAAACAGGGGAGGCATTGAATTTCGACGGAACAAATGATTACATCGACCTTCCTTTCATTGTTCAAAATTCATATACCAAAGAAGCGTGGATTAACCTTCCGGTAGTCACAAACGATGGAATTTTCCATAATGTTGCTTCGGGAAGCAAAACGGCATTATACGTATTAAATGGACACTTAACCGCCGGACATAGCCCGACATTTAATACGGTGCAGGATGGCGCGGTGTTGCTTGCTAATACCTGGTATCATGTAGCGGTGACCTTTGATAATAGCACGGGCGCAATGGTGCTTTACAAGAATGGTATAATGGTGCAATCAGGAACTGGTCCAGGTTATTCAGAGACTGAAGGTTTTATAGGCGCTCTTTATACCGGTTCAGCGTCCAACTTTTTTGCGGGCAGTATTGATGAAGTAAGATTTTGGAGTGTGGTTCGCACACCAACCCAGGTTAGTGCCGATGCGAATTGTTCGCTTGTGGGTAACGAACCGAATTTAATTGCCTACTATAATTTAAACCAGGGCACGGCAGGCGGCAGTAACCCAACTGAAACTTCCGCCATAGATAACTCCGGCAATAGTCTGGACGGCGTACTAATGAATTTTGCCTTGACCGGTGCTACCTCTAATTGGATAGCTCCCGGCGCCACTTTAACAGGGCCATGTGCACCTCTTCCCATTGAGCTTACCTATTTTTCTGCCGAAAAATCCGGAAATAAAGTAAGCCTTGTATGGAAGACAGCATCCGAACATAACAATGCCGGTTTTGAAATTGAGCATTCTTTAAATGGCAATATCGGGTGGCAAAAGATCGCTTCAATTAAAGGGGCCGGCAATTCTTCGAAAGAAATAACTTATACCTATAATGATCTATCTCCGGTAAGAGGAAATAATTTCTATCGTTTAAAGCAAACCGATTTTGACGGAACGGTAAAATACAGCTATATCAGGAGTGTGAAATTTGACGGTAACTTAAAACCTATTACCGTTTACCCTACTATCGCAAGAAGTAAAATAACGGTGAGCCTTGGTGATAATTCGTTGCTGAATACTCATGTTTTTGTAATAGATAACCAGGGAAGAACAGTTAAGAAAGAAATGCTAACCCAACTGAAACAGGATATTGATGTGAACTTGTTGCAAAATGGAATGTATTTCATGAAAACTGAAAAAGGCGACGTTGAGAAATTTATTAAAGAATAAAAGGTAAATGTTCTTAATATAAAAGAGGTAGCCGAAAGGCTACCTCTTTTATATTAGGCATTATTTTTAACGAACTATCAACATGTGAAAGAGTGTTCTGATTAATATTTTTTCAGCCTCGTATTTGGGTTACTAATTTATTTAAAAAGCGTTATCGTCTCCTTTTATTAGCTGATATATTGTAAGAAACATTATTTGTATGTCGAGCCAGAGGGTCCAATTTTCTAAATACCATAAATCTTTATTTACCCGGCTTTTAATTTGTTCAGGTGAAGTTATTTCTCCCCTAAATCCATTGATCTGAGCCCAGCCCGTAATACCCGGCTTTAGAAATTGCCTGATCATATATTGATCAACTGACTTTGAGTAATCATTGGTATGTTTTATCATGTGAGGCCTGGGGCCTACCACACTCATCTCCCCTTTGAATACATTTAGAAATTGAGGAAATTCATCGAGGCTTGTTTTGCGGATGAATTTACCTATTCTTGTTATTCGCGCATCTGTTCTTGAAGCTTGCTTTAATTCGGATTCACTATTGGATTGCATACTTCTGAACTTCATACAATTAAAAGTCTGGTTGTTTTTCCCCGTCCGTTTTTGAGAAAAAAATATCGGGCCCCTTGATTCAATAAATATCAATAGACCCAGTAATGGTACCATCCACGACAAAATGAAAACAATGACAAAAATACTTACCATTAAATCAAGGATTCGTTTTTTCAACCGGTTTCCTACATCATCAAGAGGTTCACTTCGCAATGATAATATCGGCAGGTCCCGGAAATAATCAACATGGACGGCCTGGTTTATAAAAGTTGAAAGATTAGGCACGATCTTAAATCTTATGAATTCCTTTTCGGCCTCATACATTAGTGAATATATTTCCTTATTCTGTTCGGGCGTAATAGTTGAGAATATCTCTTCCACATTATTGTCCTTTGAAACCTGTAGCGCATTACTTATGTCAGATAAAATAGGGTAATGCGACAGTTCATGCAAATTCTTTTGATCTTCAATAAAGCCTAATAATTGAGTACTTATTCCATCTTCCTCAAAATATCTCGCTAGTTTTTTTGCCGTTTCATTATAACCTAGAATAACCACTTTTTTTAGCAGGTGATCACGCACTTTAAAATACCTCTTAATGCCTAAATACAGAAAGCGATTTAAGAACAGCCCAAGGCTAAATGCTACAAGTGTAATAATTATGAACCACCTCGACAAAACGAATTCCCTTGTAAAAAACAAATATACCAGCATACTTATAACCCATAACAGATAAACCTGAACGGTTCGTTTGGTGAAATGATCAAAATTAAGAATGATTTTGCCGGCATAAGTTCTGCATATAAAGGATAAGAAAAGCCATAATGCATTAGAAATAATGAGGTACTGAAAATAAGTATGAAGTCCATCGGATGTGATCCTTTTTACTAAAAAAAATTCGACAGTTATATATATGACATTTAATAGTATAAGATCCAAAGCTATAAGGGTCATTTTTAGATATCTCTCAAATTGTTTATTCATATCTTCAAAATTTTATGCAATTATCGTTCAAAATTGCATAAGGGGATTTCAGGTTGATACTGCTTTTAGTCAATAAAACTAAAAAGAATCATTTATTATTGTGACAATAGGTTTTATGTAAAGAATTGCGCCGGAAAATAAATAATATCCACTTGATTAAATTCCAATTTAAATACTTGCTAAATGAAGATTGCTTAAGAAGGCTATACGCAGGCTTTATATGAATTCATTCATCATAAAATATTTTATGATTTGATCGGGTTAAAATAAATATATTTTATAGTATTCTCCATTTATAAAATGACAGTACGTACAATGAATTAAATTTTCCTCATTTGACATTGACATACCGATAGCATCAAATTGCCGCGTTGATTTTGTTAGCCGGTTAATGAAGGTTCAGGCCGTATTGAATTGCTGATGGGAAATTTTCGGTAAAATGTTCTCCAATAATGATTTTTGTCGTTCCAGCAAACTTTCTTTTTCTATTTCAGCTATTAATGTATAACCTAGTGATGGAAGTTTGACTCTTACGGTTTTGCTTTTTATTGAGATAAATTTTCCTTCCATTTTATATGAAGGTTCATCTATAATCTGTATGGCGTCTTCTTTATTTACTTGCGTACCTTGAATTTTTATTTCCTTGTACTCATTTGTAAACTCTTTAATAATTTGGATTTCTTTGTAGTTAATCACGGCAGGTTTTCCCAGCCAATATAAAAAATTCACCACTCCTTCCGCCTTCGTAATTTTACCCATTTGATCTTCAGAAATGTAAACAAATACATAAGATTTAAATAGCGGCTCAAAAACCACTTTACCTCTCCAGGAAACACTTTCTTTAACGCAGGTTAACGGACAGAAATTTTCAATCTTCCATTTATTAAATAAGGAGGTAATCTTTTTTTCGCATTGCGATTTTGTGTAAACTACGTACCAATTCTTCTGCATATTCTTTTTTTTAAGTTAAGATTTGCAGTTATTCAAAGGATTCAATATTTTTTATTCTGGTTTTATTTTAACGGATATAAACTTTCATCAATTTCATAACACCAAGGTCAACTAAAATTTTCCAATAAGTAGATTACCCTGTTTAAATTATCATTAATATTATCTTAAGACCGAAAAACATTAATGTCTTTGTTATGACATGAATACCAAAGAACAAATTTCTACAATCTATTGTAAAAGGGTTTCAAGGATTGGAGTCCTTTCTGGGGGGTGGTGGGTTAATTCTATAGTGATTGGAATATACTAAAGAATGAAGGCTATGTTGAGTTTGATAGGATTTGGAATTAGGGCGAGGAAAAGCTATTAGTTCCCCGGTTTTGTTATACAAGTGCAAACATAATATTTAAAGAAGTAAAATCCAAATTTCCATATTTTAATTTTCTCTCATTATTTAAAAGGATTACAACATAATCATCAATCCATAGCTTTTAGGATCCACCAGAGTTGTAAGTCACTTTGTTGGCTCTTAATGCTATATGCACTTCTCCAGACTTGCGATATCTAATTTTTTACTTTCATATCTTCCTTTTTGTTGTGACTAACTTTTAATGCAGCAACAAACACGGCTCCGCCAATAATGTTTCCGGGTACGGCCAGGCTTATGAAATGAATGTAATTCGAAAATGTGATGCTGTTTCCTGAAAGCATTGCGGCAAACATTTCAACTGAACCTACGATACAATGGTGAAGTCCTGCCGCACCAATTACAAATGTTACAAGTATAATAACAAAAATTCGGCTAATGGTTTCCGTTGTCGAAGAAATAAGCCATGCCAGCAGGCCCATAAGCCATCCGGCAAAAACAGCGCTTCCAAATAAAGAAGCCACGTTATAGTGTGGAATCTTTTCAGCTATGTGACTATATGCTCGCGGGTTTATGATCTGCATTTCAACAGGTAAGGTTGCAAGGATATAGCTAAAAATAAAACACCCTATAAGATTACCTGCAAGAACTATCGCCCAAAGGCGAAAAAGGCTCTTGAACCCTCTCTTGCGGCTTAAAACCGATATTACGGCAATAGTTGTTTGTTCTGTGAATAATTCTTCTCTTCCTATTATAACAAACAAAAATCCCAATGGATAACTTACTGCGAGCAGCATGTGCATTGCCGGTTCGCTTATCCGGTTTTCAAAAAGGGAAAACAATACCCCCATTAATAAAATACTAAAACCAATTTCAAGCCCTGCTGCCAGTGCCGATAAGAATAACGACCAGGAAGGTCTCGAGTGTTGCCGCAAGCCATCTTCGCTCAATTGATCAAGTATTTCATGAACCTGGCTCGGGTTAGCCGAACTTACACTTTTAGCCATAGGCGGCAAATATCGTTTTTTTTAAAATGCGTTTATCAACCGAACCATGCGGCAAATGAGGTCGTTAATCTTTCGGCGTATAGAAGTAATATAGATGTATCGAGGCTGTTTGATATGCAGATACCGGTGTTTTGCTCATGTTAACTGTTTCCTAAAACAAAATCGTTTAAACAGGTAACACTATCTTTTTTTTATCTTGCCACACTTAAAATTTTTGAATGAAAAATATTCTACTCGTAGTTAATATCGTTTTACTTTTTCTCGTGGGATTCTTGTACTACTTATATTTTAGTAATAATAAGAAATCAGCGTCGCAGAATATCCCTTCTTCTGCGGTACATCATGGAAATGAAAGTGCCAGAGTTGCTTATATTGACCTTGATTCATTGCAAAACAACTATACGTATTACAAAAAAATAAAAGCTGATTTTGAAAAGAAACAAGACGCTGCAAATAATGAAATAACCGCTTTGCAAAAAAAATATCAATCCCGTGCCATGCAACTGCAGCAAAAAGGCCCAACTAT
This sequence comes from Chitinophagales bacterium, assembly GCA_038251675.1. Taxonomy (GTDB): domain Bacteria; phylum Bacteroidota; class Bacteroidia; order Chitinophagales; family Chitinophagaceae; genus Ginsengibacter. The sequence continues at coordinate 10,889 of JBBSBD010000028.1, forward strand.
GAATCAGCAAGAACAGGAAAGTGCAATGCAGGAAATGAATAAAATGCAACAAGATCTGCAGGCCAAAAAGCAAAGCATTGATAACGATCTATATAATACCAACTCAAAGATGAAAGAGGATATTTTATCGCGAATTCAAAATTATCTAAAAGAGTATAATAAAGACGGCAAATATTCTTATATCTTTTCTTATGAACCTGGATTTATGTTTTATAAAGATTCAACTCTCAATATTACACCCGACGTAATTGCAGGACTCAACGAATTGTATAGTGAAAATAAAAAGTGATTTGACAGTGCAATCTCGAATTAATATTTATCTTCAATCCCGTTTATTAAAACGGGAATTTTTATGAGCGAACATGCTACATCCTTTAAGCCAAGTCTTGGCCTTTTCGATGCTACAATGATTGTAGCCGGCTCGATGATTGGTTCCGGAATTTTTATTGTAAGTGCAGATATAACGAGAAATGTAGGCAGTGCCGGGTGGCTGATTGTAATATGGCTTCTCACCGGATTTATGACGCTTACCGCAGCACTTAGTTATGGCGAGCTGAGTGCTATGTTTCCTAAAGCAGGCGGGCAATATGTATATCTTAAAGAGGCCTATAACCCTTTAGTGGGGTTTCTTTATGGATGGAGTTTTTTCTCAGTTATTCAAACCGGTACCATCGCCGCCGTTGGCGTTGCATTTGCAAAATTCGCCGGCTATTTTTTCCCCGCCCTCGATGTAAAAGATGAGAATATTATATTTCAGCTTGGTTTCTTTAAGCTCTATCCGGCCCAACTTGTTTCTATTTTGCTCATTATGTTTCTCACCTGGACAAATACCAAAGGTGTAAAAGGTGGAAAATGGATACAAAATATTTTTACTTCAACAAAACTCATTTCTTTATTCGGATTAGTAATTGCTGGTATTATTTTTTTCAAACCGGAAGTGTGGCAGGCAAACTGGACTGGTGCTTTTGATATGAAAAAATTGGGTGCCGATGGAGGGATTACAGCCGTGGTGGGGGCAGGTATTTTGGGAGCAATTGCGGCGAGCATGGTTGGCTCTATATTTAGCAGTGATGCCTGGAACAATGTTACGTTTATTGCGGGTGAGATTGAAAACCCAAAACGGAATATTGGATTGAGCCTTTTTCTAGGCACGCTTATAGTAACGGTAATTTACGTTTGCGCGAATCTTATGTACATAGCAGTACTTCCCTTAAACGATGTAGCTTTTGCCGGTCAGGATAGGGTTGCGGTGGCAGCGGCGAATTCGATGTTCGGAGGCATGGGGACTTATGTGATTGCGGTGATGTTGATGATATCAACCTTTGGTTGTAACAACGGTTTGATACTGGCAGGCGCCAGAGTTTATTATAGCATGGCCAAAGATGGATTGTTTTTTAAAAATGCAGGGTTACTTAACAAACATTCTGTTCCTGCCTGGGCACTTTGGTCGCAATGGGTTGTAGCATCCATTTTATGCCTTAGCGGCAAGTACGGCGATTTGCTCGATATGATTTCATTTGTTGTGGTAATATTTTATGTACTCACGATAATTGGCATTTTTATTTTGAGAAAAAAAATGCCAGGCGCTGAGAGGCCTTACAAAGCTTTCGGATACCCGGTTCTGCCCGCTATATATATATTGATGGGAACTTCATTTTGTATATTATTAATTATTTACAAACCCCAGTTTACATGGCCGGGCCTGATAATTGCGGCCCTTGGTATTCCTATTTATTATTTAGTTTCGCCGAAAAAGAAATCAAATTCCTTTTAAATGCCTCCTGATTTTGATCAGCTTTTTGCTGATGTTTCCAAATTAAAAGTTGCTGTAATAGGTGATGTAATGCTCGATACATACTGGTGGGGAAATGTTGAAAGAATTTCTCCCGAAGCACCTGTTCCTGTAGTTGCAGTAAGTAAAAGAGAAAAGAGAATTGGGGGAGCAGGAAATGTTGCATTAAATATCCAGTCTATGGATGCATCGGTGGCTATCATAACTGTTTTAGGTGACGATGAAGATGGAGCGCAACTTCGGCAACTTTTGAAAGAAAATAATATTGATTGCCGGTTTATACTGGAGAGTAAAAAAAGAATAACTACCAATAAAATTCGCATCATTAGCCGCAACCAGCAAATGATGCGCCTTGATGCAGAAAATACTGAAGATGTAGGCGAAACGGATGAAGTGAATTTATTCAACCAGGTTGAAAAATATATTCTTAATGAACGGCCCGATATTGTAATTCTGGAAGATTATAATAAAGGAATTCTTACAGAGAATATCATAAAGCAGACCATAGACATTTGCACAAAGAATAACATACCTGTATCGGTTGATCCAAAAAGAAAGAATTTTTTTTCGTATAAAAACGTAACACTTTTTAAACCCAATCTTCACGAGGTATTTACAAGTTTAAATATTTTGCCGGCAGAAATTTCGGAGGAATTTCTTTCTGACATTCATGGGCAATTGAGGAAGAAACTGGAACACAAAATTTCAATGATCACACTTTCTGAAAAAGGAATATTTTACCAGGAAGAGGCAGATAAAAATATCATCCCATCTCACAGGAGAAAGATTGCAGATGTAAGCGGCGCAGGCGATACAGTAATAGCAGTAGCCTCATTAATATATGCCTCTACGAAAAATATTTCCCTGGCTGCTGAGATTGCTAATATAGCCGGGGGAATAGTTTGCGAAGAAGTAGGAACTGCAGCAATTAATAAAAACAAATTATTAGAGGAATGCAAAGAACTGATTAAATAATTCAGAGCAATGCAGGCTTAAAAAAATAGTAATGAAAAAAATCTCTATTGCCATACATGGCGGTGCCGGAACCATCGTGAAGGAAGATATGACTGCTGAACTTGAAGAAGCATACAGGCATGCCTTACAAGAGGCTATGGATGCGGGTTATGCTGTTCTTGAAAACGGCGGTACAGCTATTAATTCTGTAAAGGCAGCAGTTGTAGTTATGGAAGATTGCCCGCTATTCAATGCAGGTAAAGGATCTGTTTTTACCAAAAAAGGTTTAAATGAAATGGATGCAGCTATTATGGATGGCCGTTCTTTAGAAGCGGGAGCTGTAGCAGGCGTAAGAAATATCCGCAACCCTATAGAACTTGCTGAAGAAGTAATGTTACATAGTGGCCATGTTTTTTTAAGCGGTAAAGGGGCTAATGATTTTGCCATCAAGCAAGGCATAAAACTGGAGCCCGATGAATATTTTTATTCCGAATATCGTTACGATCAATGGCGTGAAATAAGGGATAGTGATCTTTACCAACTCGATCATAAAAGTGATAAACTTGTTGGTTTGATGAAAGATAAAAAATTTGGTACGGTGGGTGCCGTTGCCTGTGACGAGGATGGAAATATCGCGGCCGCTACATCTACTGGCGGCATGACAAATAAACGCTACGGAAGAATAGGAGATAGCCCTATGATAGGAGTGGGGACTTACGCAAACAATAAAACCTGCGCAATCTCTTGTACCGGGCACGGGGAGATTTTTATTAAAGCAGTTGCAGCTTATGATGTTAGTTGCCTTATGGAATATAAAAATATGACACTGCTGGAAGCATGCGAAGAAGTAGTGTTAAAAAAATTAGTAGCAATGCATGGAGACGGTGGGCTTATAGGAGTTGATGCTAAAGGAAATGCGGCAATGATTTTTAATAGTGCGGGAATGTATCGCGGTCTGCGAAATAGCGATGGAGAAAATATAATTGCCATTTACGGTGACTAATGACTGGTTGTAATATTTACTTTGTTGAACCCGGTGCTCTTTAAAAACGTTTCAATAATATTCCTGCTTCTTTCCTCTGCCTGCCTGAGGATATTTTGCTGGAGGGCTCTCTTGGTCAGTTCATTTTTAATTTTTATTTTAAGAGCAGTCACTGCTTCCTCGTTCCAGTCTCCCTTTTCATCAAAGGTTTCAAAGCCCGAAGGATTAATAACGGTATTTAATATTTGCGCAGCCGGTAATGAAACGTGAATAGAATCGCCGTTTGTAATTACATCTTTTTCTGTTAGCGCCTTTAAGTCAATCCCTGCGAAAACTTTCCCCTTGCCAATCATCACAAGCCGGTCAGTAGCTGGAAGTAACATCATTCCTATACCTGCCGACATTATGGATGATACTCCTTTGCCAGGTTTCGCTTCATCCATCACCACTTCATCGGAATAGGTAACGGTGATTAGTTGAGAAAGTGTATTTATTTCTTTAATTATAATGGGGGTTTCTTCAATAACGACAGGCTTGCTCGCAAAAATATTTTTAAATGATGGAAGCCAGTTAATTTTTTGAAACAGAAAAATGACCAGGAGAACTGCAGCAACAATCGATGAATATTTGAATAGGGTTTTCCGCATTACTGTAATGGGGATTTGGGTTTGGAGAAACTGATATTGATATTTTGAAAACCTTCTTTTTTCAAAAAATTATTAATAAAGATTGTGGCATTGCTTTCAGCAGTTATAAATATGCCGAGTGAATCTGCACTCTCTTTTATTTGCTTCTCGGCCTGCGCGGCAAGTGCGTCTTTTTCCTGCGACGAAAAAGTTGTTCGGAACATCGAGACATCTTCGTAAACCGTTTTTACGTCTTCCGGTCTAATATTAATGTAAATTAACTTTGCGTGAGGAATGAACAAAGTAATATTATTTCCATCTATTGCTATATCGTCTTTGGATATTTTTGACAAGTCGACACCGGCGACCAGTGATGCTTTGCAACTCATTAAGATTTTGCGATCGCCGGGTTTGTACCAGGTTTTATTATCATTTGCTTTAATAATTTTTGTAACTACATATTCTGCCGTAGCCAGGTCACTCATTTTTTGCAAACCCAATACCTCTTGTATTTTAGATGTTTCTTTTTTTTCTGCGCAGCTTATTAAGAATGCAGGTAAAAGCAAATAGAAAATTAAATACATTCGCATACTGCAATTTACATAAACGCGAATTGTTAGCAGGCTTGTATATAATTTACTATTGAACAAAGATTAACTCAAAAATCATTTAGCAAAACCCTGGCGCAGATGAAGAAAATAGCCGTAATTGTTGCAGGCGGTAAAGGCACACGTATGAATAGTGAGTTGCCCAAGCAATTCATGCTTTTAAAAAACAAGCCGGTTTTATATTATACAATTGAAGCATTTCTCAGCGCTTACGATGATATAGAGATTATTCTTGTATTACCTGTTGGGCATATTGCAAAAGGCCAGGAGATAATTGACGGATATTTTGAGCGCTCACGGTTTAGGATATGTGAGGGCGGCAGAAGCCGTTTTCATTCTGTGCAAAATGGTCTTGAGTTGGTTGAAGAAGAATCGATAATATTTGTGCATGATGGTGTAAGGTGTCTCGTGACAAGCAGCCTGATAAAGAAATGTTACGAAGCCGCTTTGGCTTATGGAAATGCGGTTCCTGCAATAGACAGCAAGGATAGCCTGCGTTTAGTAACAAGCAACGGAAATAAAATGCTCAAAAGAAATAAGGTCAAATTGATTCAGACACCACAAACCTTTCACAGTAAAATTCTTTTGCCTGCTTTTAAAATTGATTATAAAGACACATTTACAGATGAGGCTTCGGTGGTTGAAGCGTTTGGTTTAAAAATAAATCTTGTTGAAGGAGAAGAAAATAATATTAAGATCACAACTCCATTCGATATTCAACTCGCGGAGACTTTAATGTTTGAATAGTTTTGCAAGTGGCGAAAGCCTGTTCATTTTTATGCCGGCATATATTTCTTCATCTGCTCCAAAACTACTGTAAAACCATGCGAGATTTTTTATATCACTACCTTCAAAATCGAGCAGCATGTTTTTGCCAGCGTGCTCTTTAATAAAATGGTCGATCATTAAATGCGAAGCGCCTGAAGTTCTTCCATTGGGATGATTACCCACTAATATATAGTAGACCCGCTTTCGGCAAAAAAAATAGGCGCATGATGCTACAAGTTGCTGCTGTGACGACCATACTCCATAAGTTACCGCGTTGTTTTTTTGGGCAAGAATGGAAAACAATGATGAAAAATTTTCATAGTCTTTACTGGTTACGGGCGAAAATCCTTTTGATTGCTCTTTTGCAAGCTTTATGACATCTTGCAGTGGAATATTTTTTTGAACAATATTCCCCAGATCGTTTGCACGTTTAATATTTCTTAAATGACTTTTTGAATAAGATGAATTTATTTCTTCATAACTTTTATGAAGATCGAGAATGTAATTTCTTCTTTCATATAAATCGTAACCTGCGATAGAAAACAGGTTGCTCTTATTTAAATAGAAATCCCAATATTTAAATTTTACAGGAATATTGTCAAGAAATGTCTTTACTATATCCCGGGAAATATCATTTCCAAAAATACCAAGCGAGGCTGCGAAGAAAGGTTGATACAAATAAAAAATTCCGAACTTCTTATTCCAGGTAAGCGGCATTACAAAAGAGTAGTCATCGGCAATCAAAGCATCCCAGTTTTTGCACATTGAATCCAGGTAAAATGAATATGCATAAATCAAACCGTTAGCCGATGAATCAATAAAATGATCCCATTTTATTTTATCAATTTTTTCATTTGGTAAATAAAATATTTTCAAGCAATCTGATTAATTGAAGAATAGTTAAAGCGCTGGTTGATTAAAGATTTTTGAAAATCTAAAATTTTGTATATCTATACTGAATGAAATGTTTTTCCAGAATCTCTTGTCAGGTATGGTCGATTTAAAATAATTATCATACACTTTGCTGTAAAGAATCGGGAAATAAATATTGACCAAATCTTTTAAAACCGAAATTTGTAAGCCAGCATCATAAATAAATTTTCCGGTGGGTGCGTTTTTTTTCCATGCCTCCGCGTAGGTGCCTACATCTAAAAATACTTTCAACGGAATTTTAATTGGCAGCACCTGTAACGGATTAAATTTTTCAGGAAAATCCGTTTTGAAATTTGCAGCCGCAAGCCAGTCGTCAGTCTTTCCTACCTTATCAGCTAATAAATCTGTTCGTACTTTAAAGCCCCCATCTCTTACCATTATTTGTTGTGACGAAAACTTTTCAAATTCGTTCCTTCCAAAAAAATAATTGCTGTACGTATAATCTTCGGAACCATTTGCGCCACTCATATTAAGATGATACCTGTCTGTTTCAAATTGCTTCAATACAGTTTTGTCTCCGAGATAAATAAATTTGCCTCCGAACAAACGCACATCCATCCCACCGCCTTTTGCATAATTGAAAAAATAATTACCATCAAAAGCAAGTCGGAGAAAATCTTTTCCCTGCTCCGCCTGTAATGAAGCAATATAGGGATATAATGCCCGATTGTTTTCTACGGCTAATTTCAATTGATTAAGATAGCGGCTGACTTTTGGATATGAAATTACATCGACCTGGTTTACGGTGTCTCTTGTGAACAATAAACCGGTTTCCTTTATGAAATAGGTTTTCCACTGTATTGATTTAGTAACCTTATTTGCCGGGTTTTTATTCTTAAATACAAGCTTGAATGAAGGAACAAATTTGGAAAATCCCTGGTAATTTTTTTTACCTGTTGAGTCGGTAAAATCATCCGCAGTAAATGATTCACCGCTCAAAGAAAATTCGGCTTTTCTCACAAGCCCATAACTCATAAGTGAGTATCCTACTTTGCCAATCCCTGTAAACTTGCTGCTTCCTGTAGCACACATCGGCGCGAAAAAAAAATGAAGTGCTGGTTCGGGCAAAGTGTAATTATGAATAAGTCCACCGATCATCAATTTATCGTAGTAGTTAATACCTATCGCGGGTGCAATGAAAATATAATTATGTTTATCGGTTTCTTTAAAACTAAAAAAGGATTTTATTTGGAAATCTTTTTTCTCATCCTTTTGAAGGCTTCCTTTTTGCGATAGCAATAAAAAAACAGAATCAACATTTTTATGAGCTACATCCTCAACTACTTTTTTAAAATCTGCAGGATAGGGATGTTTAAATTTCCACCAGTTAAAATATTCATGGAGGCAACTGTCAAACAACGGCTGTCCTAAATAATCTTCAAGAGCCTTCATCCATTTGCCGGTTTTATAATAGGCTATTTCATTGTAGTTTAATTCTGAAAAATTTTCAGAAGTAGTTTCTATCGGTTGATCTTTTTTTGATTCAATAAGTATTCTGTAAATAAGGTTATTAAAATCTTCCGGTAGCCTTGATTTTATGAATTTATCTTTTGAAATTGATTCATTTCCCGAAGGATATTTCATTGCTTCATACCGGTTATCAAAATAAGTATTCATGCCTTCATCCATCCAGGGATGGTCTCGTTCATTGCTTGCGAGAATTCCGTAATTCCAGTTGTGGCCTACTTCGTGCTCAATTGTGTTGTCTACAGCAATCGTAGAAGACATCGGTGAAATGCTTGTAATAGTTGGATACTCCATGCCTCCGTCAAAACCCATTTTCGCTTCTACTGCGGTTACAGTATTATAAGGGTATTCCCCAAGCCATGCGCTTCTGGTTCTTACAGCGTCTTTAATATATTGAATACTGTTCTTCCAAACTTCTTTTCCTTTAGGCGTATAAAGTGACCATGCTTCTATAACTTTTCCGGATCCTAACTTCAAAGTATCGTAGTTGACAATAAAATTTTTATTGGCAAACCATGCAAAATCATGAACATTATTTTGGGTATAGGTTAGTGTTTTTAACTCTATAGTTCTCTTAACCGGAACAGGTATTTCAGGTTTAATAGAAGGAGCGTTAACTTTTTTTGGTAGTGGCTTCTTGCCGCTAAGATTTTGTTTTTTGCTGATTGCTTTTTGCTGGTTTTTGATTGCTGGTTGTGGGACGCTGATAGCCGATGGCTGATTTCTTTCCTTCATCCATTTCACTTCCTCTTGGTTTTGCAACTCCCCGGTGGCCGCAATTACGTATTCTTTTGGAACCGTAATCTGCACATTGAAATTGCCGAACTCACTGTAAAATTCTCCCTGGTCAAGATAGGGCATAGGATGCCATCCCCTGTTATCGTAAACAGCAGGCTTGGGATACCATTGGGTTATTTGATATGTGTCGTCAACATATCCTCCCCGCGAAAAATTAAAAGGAAGTTTTTCATGAAACGGTGTAGTAATTTTTATGTTCTGCCCAGGTGCCAGGGGAGTTGGCAAAATAAGTTTTGCAACATCAATATATTGAGGATGATCTTCAAGGATGGAAGTAATTCCGTTTACTTTAAAGTCAAGGCGATTTATATAGCCCCGTTTATCATTATCGGCAAAATAAAAATCTGTTCTTCCCAATTGCAGGAGTTGTTCGCTAAAGGCGGTCTGGTCATTTTTGTATGCATTTGGCCAAAGATGAAACCAAATAAAATGGAGCGTGTCCGTCGAATTGTTTGTGTAGTTGATTATTTCAAAACCATCCAATGTGTTTTCTAAATCATTTAGCGTTACATCAATTTTATAATTTACCTGTTGTTGAAAATAGGCTTGCTGGCAGACGGCAACTTTTAGCTGTAACGATAGAAGGAAAAATAGGAAAGGTCTTTTCAAAACTGATATTTAGCCAAATATAAAAAATAGCCACGGATTACCACGGAAAGAAAAAGTAGCAATGAATTGTGGGAATTACAACGAATTAAACGATTGCTACACTCACGGAAGGTGACATTTAATCTTTAAAAAATGAAATCAAAAGAACGGGGTTATGCATTCTATTATTTTTATTTGGCAATATAATTCGTGCCAATCCGTGGCAAAACAATCTGAGGTAAAACAATTTATTTCCCTTTCCCTAAAAAAATTATTCTCAAAGTATGTATCATTATTTTGAAATCAAGGGCAAGTGAAATATTTTCTATGTAAATAATATCGTATTTCATTCTGTCAATCATTTCTTCTAAATTTTCGGCATAGCCAAACTTTACCATTCCCCAGCTTGTAAGGCCGGGTTTTACTTTTAATAACATTTTATATTCGGGATAGTCTTTTGTAATTGCATCGATATAAAATTTTCTCTCGGGCCTCGGCCCTACGAGGCTCATTTCGCCTTTCAAGATATTCCACAACTGTGGAAGTTCATCGAACCTCCACCTTCGCATAATTTTACCCCACGGAGTAATCCTGTCGTCGTTATTGCTGCTAAGCATTGGGCCATTTTTTTCCGCATCATTAACCATAGAGCGGAATTTTATGATTTTAAAAGGCCGTCCTTTGAAGCCTAAGCGTTCCTGTATATAAAATATATTTCCTGTTGATGAAAATTTGGTTCTGATAGCAGCGTATAGGATTAATGGCGATAATATGACAAGGCTTGTCGCCGCTACAAGCACGTCAATAAGTCTTTTTATGTTTTGCTGCCATGCATTCATCAACCCGGAATGTATTTCAATAAGCGGGGTACCCATCACGTTAGTAGTTCGCACAGCACCGCTCAAAAAATCGACTTTAGCAGGCATTATTTTTATGTTTACTTCTTTCTCATTCACGCTTTGTAAAATTTTATCCAGGCCTGATCTTTCATTTTCTTCTACTGCAATAATTACTTCACTTATTTTATTTTCATCAATTGTTTCATTTATGTTTTGTAGTGTACCCATATCCGGAACGAATTCTGCAAGCTTGCCGGCAGAGTTATAGCCGGTGCCAATAAACCCGAGAATTTTATAACCTGTTTTTTCTTTATTGGTTATAATAGATTTGTAGATGGCAAAGGCTTGTATTCCGCCACCGATTATCAGCGTATTAAACCATACTTTCTCTTTCTGCAATTGCCTGTGAGCCCTTGATAAAAGTACTAACCGAAAAAGGTAAGTGATTGCAAATTGCAGGATAAACAGCGTGAAAAATTCATCGTAGTCCAGCACATTATTATTTGTATTGCTGTTGTAAAACAGGTAAATAAAGAAAAGTATAATGCAGCCTGTGAAAGTGATAGTGAAAGTGGATAGAAGCTCAAGAAGCCTGGACTTGTAATAAATACTTTTATAAGAACCTAACAGATGAAACAACACAAGCCATCCGATGGGAATAAAGAATAACCCATAAAAAAACTTCACTTTGAAAATGATCTCATTGCCAACTGAAATTTTATGCAAACAATAAAATATTGTCCATGCGAGTAATGAAGCAATAAAATCACCGAGTACATAAGAAGCTATGTGTATCTGTTTTGCCAATGATTACAATAAAGCTTTTAAAGAATATCAGTTGATTTGGTTGCGGGTTATTTTGTCAAGTATTAAATGAGCAACCTCCATTGCCCGGAAACCGTCCATCTCGGATACGACCGTAGGCGTATTATTTGAAATGGAGTCAACGAAACTTTGCAGTTCCATTTTTATTGCATTGTTTTCTTTGATGAGGGGTGCAGCAATGGCAATCGTTTTAGTTCCGCTATTGGTTTCAATATCAAAAGTAAATACGTTTTTATCTGATGGTGATTTATATTTTATCACTTCTGTCTTTTTATCTAAAAAATCAATGCTTATATAGGAGTCTTTTTGAAACAAACGCATCTTTCTCATTTTTTTCATACTGATGCGCGACGAGGTAAGATTTGCCACACATCCATTGTCAAATTCTATTCTTACGTTGGCGATATCGGGTGTATCGCTTAGCACATTTACTCCGTTTGCATATATATTTTTTACACTACTTTTTATAAGACTAAGAATTATGTCAATATCGTGAATCATCAAATCCAGGATAACACTTACATCTGTACCACGGGGATTGAACTGAGAGAGCCGGTGGACTTCCAGAAACATGGGGCTAAGCTCATATTCTTTTAAAGCAAGAAAGGCGGGATTAAATCTCTCAACATGGCCAACCTGCATTTTTATATTCGCTTCTTTCGCCAGTTTTACAATTTCTCTTGCTTCGGTCATTGTGTTTGCCAATGGCTTTTCCACAAATACATGCTTACTTTTCAGTATCGCCATTTTACAAAGCTCATAGTGTGACGTTGTGGGTGCTACGATGTCCACCGCATCACATTTGTCCATCAACTCGTCGGCGTTCTCATACCTTTTAATTCCATACTTTTCAGCTATGGCTGCCGCAGTTTCATCGGCTGGATCATAGAAGCCAACCAACTGCACATTATTTATTTCCTGCCAGTTGTTTAGATGAAATTTACCCAGGTGCCCCGTCCCAAAAACGCCCAATGCTAACATACTTTTCAGATTAATGCGATAAAGATAATGACAGGAACACAAGCAGCATGAAGAAAACTGAAATTATAGTAAAAGAGAAATTGCTATTTACAAAAAGGCCCCTTTTGCAGGGGCTACATATAAATCAGGAAGTTTTTAATAAACGGGAATGTAACAGATATTCTTCATTGGGGCTGTATAAGAAAAGACAAGAGCCATTTTTTATTTTTTCAATTATAGGCTTATAGACTTTAGCCGGTAGGGCAGGGCATCCAAGGCTGCGGCCAATAAACCCCTGGCTTCTTACAACATTTTCGCCAACATAAGATGCGCTATGCATTACAATAGCCCTGCTGTAAGCGTTATCATTTATACCTTTTTCTTCCCCTTCAAGATGAAGCGAGAAGCCGTGAGAGCCATTGTAAGTGCCCTTTGTCACATAAAACCCGAGGCTGCTTTTAAAACTTTGCGGATCATTGGAAAATTCGTTAGCAAATTCTTTACCCGAATTACGGCCATGGGCAACATAAGTATTGAATAAGATTTTAAAATTTTTCAAGTCAATCACGAACAATCTTTTTTTACTGGATGGCAGTGAAAAATCAACAATAGAAATAATATTTTCGTTTTCCAATTTACCCATTGAAAGTAAATGGTCAAATCCTTTCAAGGCACTTTCAAATGCCTTCTTTGACAAACCGATTGTATTTAGTTTTAAACTGTCATACACGGAAAGTTTTTTCTGAGAATTATCAACATTATTTATGGCTAATGTGTCGCTCGAAATGGTAGAAGGGTTTGCAACCACCGGTGAATGCGGCTTCATTTTAGCAAATACGAAGGGCACATGGATTAAAAAAATGAATGTAGATCCAAGGAAGACATAAAACTTTTTGATTGACTTAATCATTCAATTGGTATTTTAAATATTTAAGATAGCGTATAAACTTATTGTATTTATAAGTTTATGACTTCATAGACAATGTTAGCCTGGGTATTGGACTTTTGAATCTTTATTCGTAGGCGGCTTTAAAGGTAAGCTGATAATCCTTCTAATCGTGAATTTCAGACAAACTTAAACAAAGTAAAAATATTCTTTAAAGCTTCCTTAACAAACAAGTCACAAAACTGTAATAATACACGTTATTAACAGACTTATTTTGAATTTTATTGCCTTTACATCAATATTACATGTATAACTACAAAAATAATAACCCTGCTCTATCTTTCGGGGGGTTTTACTATAGTTTTCTTACTATGATAGTTTTCAATTTTCCCCAATGTCCATAGTGATAATATTAACCATACTATCCCAACACAAAAGCCAGCCAGCACATCGCTCGCATAATGAACACGGAGATAAACCCTGCTTAGTCCAATGGTAAGAATGAGCAAAACGAACGTGGCAGATATCAGCCATTTAAGCCATACCTGTATTGCTGTGCCCCAAATAATAAAAATAAGAAGGCCATAGAAAGTAACAGACATTAAAGCGTGGCCGCTGGGAAAGCTAAATCCTTTCGCGGCTTGTAACAACGGCGTTAAGGGCCTTTCACGATGAAAAATTAGTTTTAACAGAAACATCAATAAAAGGCTGCTTAAAGCGACTGCGGGAACTTTTATTGAGTTCCATCGCCTTTTCTTAATAAATAAAAACCAGGCTGTAAGCAACAGGTTAGCGGGAATAAGAAAAGTATGCGTACCAAGAAATGTAAAAAATTCCATAGTACTTGTGCGAATGTTGCTAACATGCTCAGCAATGAATGCAAATGCTTTTTCATCAAAATTATGAGTGCCACCATCGAAGACATTCCTGGCGATTATAATGAAGGCTATTAAGGCACCTCCAAAAACGCCAATCAATATAAGCAGCTCTAAAGAAAAAAGCTTGAACTCCTCGAAGTACTTTTTAAGCTTATTTCTAAAATGGCTTATCATTTGTACTAAAAATTTATGCTGGCTATTAATTATAACAATGATGTTTTAAAAGTACGATTCAATTATCGGTATCGTGTTAGTCCAATTCGCAGGCGTCAGTGAGGACTTAGATTTTTGTTCATTTTATTGGAATTGCTGTTTATTATATTTGTAAAAAAAGTATATAGTAACAAGGTCATCCATACTAAGCAGCCCGATTGAATACCTGAAGGGCGTTGGGCCACAGAAAGCCGATCTTTTAAAGAAAGAGGCAGCTATTTTTACGTTTAATGACCTTCTTGAATATTTCCCGTTTCGACATATAGATAAAACACAAATTACTCAAATTGGAATGATTGATACCAGCACGGATTATGTGCAGGTTTTGGGTAAAATCACGTCGGTTGAAATATTGGGGGAGAAGAGAGGGAAACGGTTGGTGGCAACATTGCGTGACAGCACCGGCGAAATTGAACTGGTATGGTTCCAGGGAATTAACTGGATCGAAAAGACACTGCATATCGGAACCAAATTTCGTGTCTTCGGGAAAGCGGGGTTTTTTATGAACAGTCCACAGATAACCCATCCCGAAATGGAAATAGTTACTGAAGGAAATACAGAAGTGAAATCTTTTTTAGAGCCCGTGTACCCGAGTACTGAAAAATTGAAGGCAAGAGGGTTGGGAGGAAGACAAATAGCAAAGCTTACCGGGGCACTTCTACCCATGATCAGCAATAAGGATATTCTGGAAAATTTGCCGTTAGAATTATTGACTAAATATCATTTAATAAACAGGTACGATGCTTTTTGCAAAATACATTTCCCCTCTTCAGCAGACGACTATTTAGCTGCGGTAAAACGACTCAAATTTGAGGAACTTTTTTTATCACAATTACGTATGGGCTTGCTCAGGTTTCGCCGCCACTCTTTTTCCAAAGGTTTGTTATTTAGTAATGTGGGGAATTTCTTTAATGAGTTTTACAACAATCACCTCCCGTTTGAATTAACAGGTGCACAAAAAAGGGTAATAAAAGAAATAAGGAAAGATATAGGAAGCGGGAGGCAAATGAATCGCCTATTGCAAGGAGATGTAGGCAGCGGTAAAACAATGGTTGCAATCATGAGCATGCTTATAGCTGCAGATAATAAGTACCAAAGTTGTTTCATGGCACCCACCGAAATTTTGTCGAGGCAGCATTTCCAAAGCCTGGCAACCCTGCTGGGTAATCTCCCGTTACATGTAAGGATACTTACCGGTTCGTCCACGGCAAAAGAAAAAAGGGAAATCCTGGAAGCCTGCGCAAATGGCGAAATTCATATTTTGGTAGGAACACATGCGATAATAGAAGATGCCGTTCAATTTAAAAACTTGGGGCTTGCCATAGTAGATGAGCAACATCGCTTTGGAGTTGCACAAAGGGCAAGGCTTTGGAAAAAAAATGAGATAAGCCCTCATGTGCTTGTGATGACTGCGACGCCTATTCCGCGTACACTGGCTCTCACTGCCTACGGCGAATTGGATTATAGCATTATGGACGAATTGCCTCCGGGAAGGAAGCCGATAACTACCGTGCATCGTATGGAATATTCACGGCCACAGGTAATGGATTTCATAAGGAGCGAAATTCAAAATGGCCGTCAGGCATATATTATTTATCCTTTGATTGAGGAATCTGCGAAGCTCGATTTTGAAAATCTAATGAAGGGGTACGAAGAGGTAAAAGCCTTTTTTCCTGAACCGGCATTTTATATCAGCATGGTGCACGGAAGACAAAAACCTGCGCAGAAGCAAACAAACATGCAACGTTTTGTAAAAGGCGACACTCACATTATGGTATCGACAACCGTAATTGAAGTGGGAGTAGATGTGCCCAATGCCAGCGTGATGCTTATTGAAAGTGCTGAAAAATTTGGTCTTCCCCAACTGCACCAGTTAAGAGGCAGGGTGGGGCGGGGAAGTGAAAAAAGCTATTGTATTTTATCTACAAAAGTTAAGCTTTCGCAAGAAGCAAAAAAGCGGATTAAGATAATGTGTGAAACAAATGATGGTTTCAAAATAGCTGAAAAAGACCTGGAGATTCGGGGGCCAGGCGATGTGGAGGGAACCAGGCAAAGCGGCATTCTGAATTTTAAATTGGCAAATATCGTCGAAGACAAAAGAATACTTGAAGAAGCCCTTATTTCAGCCGAAAAAATTATAGCCAATGACCCCGAACTTTTATCAGAAGAAAATAGTTGCCTCAACAACTACCTCCATACTCAAAAAAGCAAAACAGTATGGAGCAAGATATCATGAACAAATGAAATCTTTTGTTGTTAAGAACGTATTAAATCAGCCAACCCTTAATTGTAAATTTGCATCTTACAATATATTTCTTTCGTAGATTTAGATACTGGTTACATGTTAACCTCTCCAGATTCTTATTTGAAGAGCTTTGTATTTATAGATTAAATTATTAAATTATAGCCTTGAGAATTTTTAAACCTGCTTTATTATACTTTACAATTACAGCCTCAACTTTTTTTTGGGCATCTAAATCATTTTCTCAAATTGAATTTATTGAGAACAAGGGACAGTGGAATAGTGAAGTTAAATTTATGAGCCTTGCCGGCAGCGGCGCTTTTTATCTTCAGGCCAATGGCTTTACTATTGCACAACACAACCCTGATGATGTGGAAGCTTTTAAAGCAAAACGGCATGGAGAAATTTCTGAAGCACAGTTAAAACAAGGGCTTGGCAGCAAAGTACGTTCTCATGCTTATGCAGTCAATTTCGTGAATGCCCAAAACCCGCAGATAATTCCGGATAAAGCAATCCCAACGGTAAACAATTATTTTATTGGAAATGATAAAAGCAAATGGGCGACCGATTGCCGCATTTTTAAAGGAATAACTTATAAGGATGTTTATCCGGGTATTGATGTCCGTTATTATTCCGATGCGGGAAGTAATTTGAAATATGATTTTATTATTCATCCCGGTGCCGATGTGAATAAGATAGCCATGAAATATACCGGTGCTGATAAAATTTCAGTACGCAATAAAGAACTGGTAATCTCCACTACTCTCGGCGACAATAAAGAACTATCACCATATACTTACCAGGTTACTGATAATAAGAGAGAGGAACTGGATTGCCGCTATGTAGTAGATGGCGACGTGGTAAGATTTAAGGTAAAAAATTATTCTCCGGACAAGACATTAATTATTGACCCAACAGAAATATTCTTCAGTTATTCCGGAAGTACCGCAGATAACTGGGGATTTACCGCAACGTATGGCCCGGATGGCAGCTTTTACGGTGGCGGTATTGCATGGGAAAACGGGTTCCCTGCATCTACAGGAGCTTATGATAATTCATTTAATGGTGGATTTGATATTTCTATAATTAAACTTACACCTAATGGAAGCGGCAGGGTCTATGCAACCTATATCGGGGGAAGCGCTGAAGAACAACCCCACAGCTTAATTGTGGATCAACAGGGAAATCTTGTTATCGCGGGAAGAACAAAGTCAGACAATTATCCAACTACGGTTCCTGTTTTTGGCAAAGGAGGGGGATGGGATATAATTGTTACCAAGTTGAATGCCGCCGGCAACGGATTAGTAGGTTCTATGAGGATTGGAGGCAGTCTAAATGATGGAGTAAATATTGAAGATGAAACTGCAGGGGCTACTTTAAAATCGCTAAAACGGAATTACGGGGATGATGCCCGCAGTGAGGTACTGCTGGACGCGTCAAATAATATTTATGTAGCCTCCTGTACTTCTTCAACTGATTTTAAAACAACGCCGGGTGCATTTCAAACTACTGCCGGAGGCAAGCAAGATGCTGTCGTGCTAAAGATTGATCCAAGTTGCAACAATGTGCTTTTCAGCACACTGCTCGGAGGTGCGGAAAACGATGCTTCGTACGTGCTTACAATTGGAAATAACGGTAATATTTACGTAGCTGGCGGAACAGCGAGTGGTTCTGTGGCGCCCGACAAACTGCCCGGCGTTTCTGTTGCCGGAGTTATACAACCGGCTTATGCAGGCGGTGCTTGTGATGGATTTGTAGTGGAACTTAATAATACGGGCACTTCTGTGTTGGGCGGCACCTACCTCGGGACCTCCGGAGCAGACCAGATCTACGGAATTGAAACTGATAAATTCGGATTTATTTACGTAATGGGAACAACAGATGGAAAGTGGACCGTAAAAAATGCAGCTTATTCTAATCCGAATTCCGGCCAATTTATTTCAAAGCTAAAACCTGATCTTAGTGATTTTGTCTATTCAACTGTGTTTGGGTCGGGGTCAGGAATTCCCAATATTTCGCCTACAGCCTTTTTAGTTGACCGTTGTGAAAATGTATACGTTTCGGGATGGGGCGGAAAATCTAATAATGGTTTTTCTACCGGAAATACCAAAGGCATGCCTGTTACCGCTAATGCCATAAAACGCCAAACAGATGCTTCAGGCAGTGATTTTTACTTTTTCGTACTAAAAAAAGATGCCGCGTCCCAATTGTATGGAACCTTCTTTGGCCAGGAAGATCCGCCGCTAGGTGTAACAAGTCCCGATACTTTTGGTGATCACGTGGATGGAGGTACAAGTCGTTTTGATAGAAATGGAGTTATTTACCAGGCGATGTGTGCCAACTGCTTTAAGCAGGTTCCTTTTCCAGGAACACCCGGCTCATGGTCTACTAGAAACCAGGCCACGGCCGGTGGCAAGTGTAATCTGGGAATGCTCAAGATTGAGATGAATTTTGCGGGAGTCCAGGCAGCTTTACGTGCATCAATAAATGGGGTGCCTTATGACACTGTAGGCTGCGTGCCTATCACGGTAAACTTTACCGATACATTGCAGAGAGGTAAACTTTATTATTGGAGCTATGGAGACGGTTTTGGTGATACCACCACTGCACCAAACAGTAATCATACTTATACTAGCGTAGGAAGTTTCCGGGTGAGACTCATCGCTATTGACAGTTCAACTTGTAATATTTCCGATACAGCTTATACGACCATAAAAGTGGGCAATAATAAGGTTTTCCTGGATTTTATTTCAAATAAGCTACCGCCTTGTACTAACCTGTCTTACAGTTTCACAAACACATCGTCACCTACATTTGGCGGCTTTAACCCAAATACATTCAGATGGGATTTTGGTGATAATACGCCACCGGTTGTGCAAGGTCAATCGCCACCGGTAATTCATACCTATGCAGGCCCGGGCACTTACCTGGTCAAGCTAACGATTGATGATACCACCTTCTGTAATTCTCCTGTAGATACTATAAAAACGGTGCGTCTTTCTCCACAAGTGCAGGCCCTTTTTGCCACGCCTCCAACCGGTTGCGTTCCATACACTGCAGATTTTGTGAACAATTCTTTGGGAGGTCTTAATTTCTTTTGGGATTTTGGAGATGGTACCACCTCTACACAGGATAATCCTTCGCATTTATATGCTAACCCGGGAACATATTTAGTGAGACTTAAGGCCTTCGATTCTACTTCGTGCAACAAGGTAGATTCCGCATCATTTTCAATCACGGTAAGCTCAATACCGTTTGCATCTTTTTCTTATAACCCCAATCCTCCGGAGGAGAATAAGTTTACAAACTTTGTGAACCTATCTGTGGGAGCTATAAAATACGTGTGGGATTTTGCTGATGGTGATACCAGCACCGAGGTAAATCCGTCACATATCTTCCCGGAAACGGCTACTTATAAAGTATGTCTCAATGCTGCGAATGCTGCTGGTTGCAGTGACGATACTTGTATTGATATAAGGGCCCTTATTAATCCACTGGTAGATGTTCCGTCTGCATTTACCCCGGGAAGGTTTGGTATAAACGGCCGGATTAAAGTGGAAGGATTTGGTATCGCTCAAATGCATTGGGTAATATACAACCGGTGGGGCCAGAAAATTTATGAAACTGATAACCGTAAAAGCTACTGGGACGGCACCTTTAAGGGGAAGTTGCAACCTGTAGATGTTTATGCTTACACGCTGGATGTTACTTTTTCTGATGGAAAAAAATTCAGAAAGACCGGTGATATCACATTATTACGATAATAAAATTATCAATGTTTAAACCTGTAAAAATAAAGATTAGTGCATTCCAAATTGCGGCGAGTTCATGGCAACACGAACCGTCGCGCTACGCTGTAGTTGGTGCCTCCACGAACTACAATCAGCAAACCAGGGCGATAATTTGGAATGCATTCATAAGGCCCATTAAATCATTTTCACTATTATTAATTGTATTGTGCTGTGTTGTGAAATACGGCTCTGCGCAGGATTTGCATTTTTCACAATTCTTCAATAACCCCTTGCTCACAAATCCTGCTAACACAGGATTTATTCCTAATGCGGATTACAGGCTAGGGGCATCATACCGGAACCAATATTCAAATATTATGGCCGTTCCCTATAAAACCATTAGTGTTTATGGAGATGCGCAAGTCTTGCGAAATAAAATTGAGACCGGATGGTTGGGACTGGGAGGTGTTATTTTACGCGACGTTGCAGGCACCGGAAGCCTTACATCTACAAAAATATACGGATCCATAGCTTATCATCAAATGCTGGGCCTTAGCAGTTTGCTTACTGCCGGCTTCAATGTAGGGTGGGCCAATAAGAGAATTGACCAAAGTAAACTAACATTCCCTGATCAATTTGATGGTAAATTTTTTGACGGCACACAGCCCACCTCAGTAATGCTTGCAAATAACAACGTTAGTTATTTTGATCTACAGGTTGGAATGAACTATGCTTATTTCCCCACCGAGGATATTTACATAAATGCCGGGTATTCGATCCATCATGTGAACCGGGCAAGAGAATCTTTTTTTGAAGAAGATAATACAACAGATGACCGGATTGCTATGAGGCAGATTGCTTTTTTAAACGGCATCTATAAAGTGAATGAAAACATAATAATTAATCCCAATATTTATTATACCACCCAGGCAAAAGCAAGTGAACTGGTATTCGGTCTCAATGGAGCGTATAACTTATCGGGCGATGGTTCCAAACAATTAATAGGAGGAATGTATTACCGCTTTAAGGATGCTTTGGTTCCAATGATTGGGTTGGAAATAAATAATATTCGTTTCACCTTTAGTTATGATGTAACTACATCTTCTCTCAAAAATTTTAATCATTCACTGGGTGCATCAGAATTTAATTTACTCCAAAAGGGGTTTTATAATGATTTCAGTGGCGATAAAAGACAATCGCTCTGCCCTACTTTTTAATTTTCAATCATAATTTTTCCTTCAATTGAAAGATTGTTGTTATAGCACTTTTTAGTGATAAACGCAATTGACAATAACTTCTCCGAAAAAGTTCTTCTAAGTCTTTACCTTTCACCTTAGGGTGTTTAGTCAATATTGAAGTAGAATTATTAATAATTTGCAATCAAAAGTTTTATGAATAAAAAAATCGCCATTATTGGTGGAGGAAATTTAGGGTCCGCGATTGCGGAAGGTTTGCTAAAGAGTAAATTTTGTAAGCCATCGGATATAATAATAACAAAAAGAAAAGTGGCAACCCTCCAAAAGCTTGTTGACAAAGGAGTACATGTCACATCAAATAATGCAGAAGCGGTGAGGAACAGCGAATTGATCATTCTTGCAGTGAAGCCTTACCAGGTAAGTGATGTTGTAAATAGTTTTAAAACTGAGTTAACTCAAAAGCATTTTTTAGTTTCGGTAATTACCGGTGTTCTGATAACCGATATAGAAGAGATTATAAACAAAAAGCTACCTGTTTTCAGGGCGATGCCTAATACAGCTATTGCCATACAGGAGAGTATGACATGCCTGAGTTTTACTAATGCGGCGGCTGCTCAAATTAATTTTGTAAAAAAATTATTTTCCACATTGGGTAAAGTCACGGTTATTGACGAAAAATTAATGGATGCCGCTACAGTACTTGGTGCATGCGGCACTGCTTACGCAATGCGCTACATCCGTGCAAATATCCAGGGTGGTATTGAAATAGGGTTTGATGCAGCCACGGCTAATATTATAGCGGCCCAAACTGTGAAAGGAGCTGCCGAATTGTTATTGCAGAAGGGAACTCATCCCGAACAGGAAATTGATAAGGTGACAACTCCCAAGGGATGCACCATTGCGGGCCTCAACGAAATGGAACACCGCGGTTTTAGTTCATCTCTTATAAAAGGAATTGCAGTGAGTTATAATAAGATTGCTAAAGATTGAGGAATAAATTTTAAAAAGAACTCAGGGGATGCGATTAAGTTTCATGCCTTGGTAAAGAGTCAGGATAAATTACCAATGACAGACAAGTTTTGCAGAGGTGTTATAAATTTAGAATTTTAAAAGTGTAATTATTTCCAATAGAATTTCAATAACATTTTTGTTTGTTGTGCTTTGCTTTGTTGCCACCGCACAGTACAAAAAATATAGTTTTCAGGAGCCAAAAATGGGCTCACCCTTCAACATAATAATATACAGCACTGATTCTTTGGCAGCGAATGATGCTGCTCTTGCAACATTCAACCTGGTCGATACCTTGAACGGGATCTATAGTGATTATCTTGAAAAGAGCGAACTGAACCGGCTCTGCGAAACGGCCGGAAAAAATGAATGGATAGATGTTTCTGAACCATTGTTTACCATTTTGCAAAAGGCAGAGCATGCAAGCGAAATAAGTTCCGGAAGCTTTGATGTAACGATGGGGCCGATAGTAAGTCTATGGCGTAAAGCAAGGCGTGAAAAGAAATTACCCGATCCTGAAAGCCTGAAATTAGCCAGGCACCTTGTAAGCTACAAATATATTGAACTCGATATGTTGAGGCATAAAGTAAGATTGAATAAAGCAGGCATGCAATTGGATCTCGGCGGTATTGCAAAGGGTGATGCAGCTCAAAGAGCTTGTACCCGGTTACGTGAGTTGGGCTTTCCATATTCATTGATTGATGCAGGTGGGGACATAGTAGCGGGCAGCATACCTCCGCAAATAGATGGATGGAAAATAGCTATCAACCTCCCGGAGACAGAGGAATTGATGAGCAGGCAATTAAACTTGCAAAACAAAGCAGTTGCTACCTCGGGAGACCTGTACCAATATGTAGAACTGAATGGAAAAAATTATTCTCATATCATTAACCCCACTAATGGTTATGCATTAACCAATTCACGAAATGTGACTGTAATTGCGGATGCGGGAGATGATGCTGATTGGCTCGCTACGGCATGCAGTATCTTGCCGATAAAAAAGGCATTGCGATTAATAAAAAATAATGCATCTGCGGAAGTACAAATAACAGTATTGAAAAATAATAAACCTTATTTTTATCGTTCATCTGGCTTCACATCCTATTTTAAATGAAAAATTCTAAACCAGGAAAATTTATTTTCTTTTTCTTGCTGATTCTTTTACCAGGGTTCACTGGGAATTTATTTGCACAAAATGATGTGGCTTCATTTAAAAGTTACGAGCAGGTAGTTCCGGGTGCTAATATAAAATTTAACATGGTACCGGTAACAGGAGGGAGTTTTATGATGGGCAGTAACGCTGATGAAAAAGGAAGAAAATCCGATGAGGGTCCGGCAAAGCAAATTTCGATTTCTTCATTTTGGATGGGCGCTTATGAAGTAACCTACGACGAGTACGATGCTTTTTTCAAAGATGAATCTTTTACGAGAAGCACACCCGTCGCTGATGCCGTCACGAGGCCAAGTCCTCCTTACATCGATCTTACCCTGGGAATGGGGAAGCAAGGTGGTTTTCCCGCCAATAGTATGTCGCAATATGGCGCCTTAATGTACTGCCATTGGTTATATGTGAAGACGGGAATTTTTTACCGGCTTCCTACAGAAGCAGAATGGGAATATGCGTGCAAGGCAGGAAGTAAAACTGCTTATCCATTTGGAAATGATACAACAGGGCTCAGCAATTATGCCTGGTACGAAAATAACAGCGATAATAAATACCACAAAACAGGGCTCAAGCAACCTAATCAATTTGGCCTCTACGATATAATGGGGAATGTTGCGGAGTGGACACTTGACCAATACGATGAAAATTATTTCAACCTGCCGGAAACTTCTTTAGATAACCCTGTGATTAAGCCAACGGCAAGGCATCCACGAACTTTGAAAGGAGGAAATTTCCAGGACGCAGCCGTCGAATTAAGAAGCGCAAACAGGATAAAAT
Source organism: Chitinophagales bacterium (assembly GCA_038251675.1). GTDB lineage: Bacteria > Bacteroidota > Bacteroidia > Chitinophagales > Chitinophagaceae > Ginsengibacter. Next base: position 35,125 of record JBBSBD010000028.1, read on the forward strand.
CTGATCCCGCGTGGAACAGGCGGGATCCGCAAATACCGCGAAGCAGGTGGTGGAATGCAGATGCTCCTTTTATCGGTTTTCGAATAATAAGGCCTGAAGTACAACCAGGCAAAGAAAATATAGAAAAATTTTTCTCGCTGTATTTAGATACGTATTAATAAATTAGTTGATCAGGCAGTGTCCCACGAGGGATTTAGTCCGGGAAATATTTTTTCTTTTTTCTTGTTCCACGGCTTCTTTAGAGTGAGAAAATTGTAACTTCATTTTTTACGATAAAAACTTTACTATCTAAAAACGAATACCACCAGTAAAAGAAAGCAGGAAAATTTTTCTTTGTGCTCTTTGTTTCTTCGTGGGAAAAATGAAAAAGTATACCCATCACTATTTAACGATAAACTTGTAACATGAACAAAGAAACCGAATCACAATCAAGAAGGAACTTTATTAAGCACACTTCACTTGCGGCAGGCGGTATATTAGCTATGCCCATTCTTTCAAAAGCCAATTATTTTTCAGGCGCCGATGATGTCATAAAAATTGCGTTAATCGGATGTGGTGGCAGAGGCACCGGTGCGGCCGTGCAGGCACTGAGTACAAAGCAAAACGTACAGATTGTTGCCATGGGAGATGCTTTTCGCGACCGGCTCGATGATAGCTATAACAATATAAGCAATGCTCTAAAAGAAAATGGGACGGGCAACAGGTTGCAGGTAAAAGAAGAAAATAAATTTGTGGGTTTCGATGCATATCAAAAAGCAATTCCACTTGCAGATGTGGTAATATTGGCTACACCTCCTGGTTTCAGGCCTATACACTTCGAGGAAGCAATCAGGTTGAACAAGCATGTGTTTATGGAGAAGCCTGTAGCTACTGATCCGGCCGGCATACAAAAAGTATTGGCAATAGCAGAAGAGGCGAAAAAGAAAAAATTGAATGTTGTAGTTGGGCTGCAACGCAGGTACCAGACTTCTTATCTTGAATTAATGAAGCGCATTAAAGATGGTGCGATCGGCGATATCACCGGGGCGCAGGCCTACTGGAATAACGATGGCGTATGGGTGCGTCCACGCAAACCCGGTATGACGGAGATGGAATATCAGATGCGCAACTGGTATTATTTTGTATGGCTCTGCGGCGATCATATCACTGAGCAGCACATACACAATTTAGATGTGATCAATTGGGCAATGGATGGCTATCCCGTGAGTGCGCAGGGTATGGGTGGGCGTGAAGTAAGAAAGGGAAAAGATTATGGCGAAATCTTTGATCATCACTATGTAGAATTTCATTATGGAGATGGCACCATGCTTAACAGCCAGTGCAGGCATCAAAAAGGAACTATGAGCAAGGTTGATGAA
>JBBSBD010000029.1:0-35985 GCA_038251675.1 Chitinophagales bacterium
CAGTCTTCTTTTGTTCCATCATTTTTTAAAAATGAGAATTTTAAAAATTTCACCCTTGCTATGCTCACATTTTTCCTGGTGAACGTAACCTGGGTGTTTTTCAGGGCTGCTGATTTCTCAACCGCATGGCGAATGTTAGTATCCATGTTTGGGCTGAACAAAAGAGGATCAGCGATATTACCAACTGTGGACCTGTTAAAAATTACAATCGTAATTACTTCGATGGTTTTTATCCATTGGCAAATGCGCAATACAACCGTTTTGCAGGTGGCTCAAAAGGCTAAGTGGTGGGTAATATCAATCATATGGGCCATTATGCTTTGTGCGATTATCATAAGCCAGAAAAGCGGCGATTCATTTATCTATTTCCAATTTTAATAGTTTTGATACAACCCGATATTTGCTTGCTATATCTACAAAGGCCGGCAGGCATCTTTTTACTCGATTTCAAAAGTTGGTGAGAAATTTCTTTTTATTTATTTCATCAATTCTTCTCGTACATAACACTTCCTAATTCCAGTTTGCCTTCCGTAATATTTTTTAAAAGGTTTCCCATTTTTGCAGGAGCGTCCTCACCCATTATACGGTAGCGCTTAACTGCTATATATAATTTCCTTTACTAAAATTAATTGGAGAAAAGCGGAACTTAATCTTAAGGATAATATCGTCTGGAATTAGGTTGGAAATAGCAATCAAGGATAGGCAACAGGCTCCATATCTAAAATTTGATGAAGATGATGCAAAAGATGTTTACAGTAATCTTGAGCAAGCCATTTAATAGTAAGTATTTCACCAACATCGCATAAGGTTTCATATGAATCACCCGGAATATTTTTCAAAACAATGCTCAGGTGTTTATTAAGTAAAATCCATAAACTTATGAGATCAGGGGTAAAGTAATTCTGGTAGTTGGCGGCCGCCACCCAAAAATCCTGCGCATAGGTAATCTTTGGTTTATCATTAAGCTATCCGGGTAATTGGCGAGAATGGATTTTAAAGTTTGAATTGATTTTTCCATACACAACGTAATAGCATTATTCTATTGCCATTGTGCTTTTCGTTTTTCATTTGTATAGGTATTGCGGCAATCTTCTTTTAAAAATAATTCAGGCAACCGTAAGTAAAGACTATCCGAATAAATTCTCACTTTTAAAAATAAATAAAAACAAAATAGAAGCAAGTGCAACAATGAAAGTGGAGGAAGAAAGGATATAATAAATACGTTTTTCTTCAAATAAATGTGTGTTCATAAAATAAATTTTTAATTGTTAAGTGATGCTCTTATGACACAGCTACAATACCGGAGTTTAAAAGAAAAACGGGCGTTAAGAAATATTTATGATTTGATTCAAAATGTAAAAAGTAAACTGCAAAAGTAATTACAGGAGATAAGACCGTGGTGATTAGCATCGGATATTTCAAGGTTGAAGGATATTTATCTTATCCAAAAAAATTAATTGCTTTTGGTCTTTATATTTTTTCTTATAGTCCCGATTAGATCGGCAATCTCGAAAGGTTTTGTAATAAAGGCGTCAGCAAGACATTCTTTAATATCTTTTACCATATCATAGTGAGCTGAAAAAAGAACTATTGGAATGTGTTTTGTCTCACTGGATTTTTTTAAGTCATTACATATCTCGCGGCCATCTTCACCAGCCAAGGCCACATCAAGTAAAATTACATCGGGAGAAAAGGACTGAATTGAGCCCAAAATATGCATCCCTCTCGAAAGAGTCATTACACTGAAATCATTCCTTCTCAAAAGCATACTTACAACTTCTAATATATCGCGGTCATCATCAACCACAAGAACTTTATTCATTAGTTACATGGTAATGGTTTCAAAGAATTAACAAATTTCACAATAATCAGTCCAATCTATCAAAATAAATATGACTCTATTAAATTAACGTTCACAGGGCAATACAAGGTTTTCCTTAGTTGACAGTTATTTTAAAAAGAGACCGGGAACGTTCAAAGGGGAAATTTACATACATCAGCCCGGGATCTGAGGCGTGAATTGACATACATAAATAATGCGCTGTCTGTATCGGAAGCGGGCTACGTCGAAGTAAAAAAGGCTTCGTTGCTGAAGCCTTCAATTTACTATTATATTAAATGTACACAAGACTTAGTTCAAGTTAAGTTTTCCTTCAACTCCGTCATCATCCGTTTTACCGGTCACGATAGATTTAGCAATCTTGAAAAGAGAAACGATTTTATTATTTTTTGTATCCCAGTAATAACCGTCTTCGGGTATGAATTTGATCAAAGAAATTGATGGATCGTCCTCTCCTTCTGTAAACCATGCCTTTGCGAAATTAGTCCACATATCATGGATTTTCTGCTTATCAAAAAGAATCTCTGCAGTGCCATACACACTTAAATATTCATAACTGCCATGCGCTGAATAAAAAAGTTGTACACGGTTGTCAGATTGTATCTGGTGATTTTTTTCACTATCCTTATCGCTAAGAAACCAGATATTGCCCTCGTCATCTACTTTTTGTGTAGCCATTGGTCTTGATGATAATGGTGTGCCTGAAAGATTTGTCACAAAGTGACAAGTGTTGGCATCTTTCGCCAACTCTTTAATTTTTTTAATAGCTTCTGTGTTTATTAGATTCATTGTGTCTCCCATGGTTAATTGTTTTAATTATTTAAATAACATTTAAAAAAGGTTCTGGTTTAAATAAAATCTTTCTAAATTTTAAAATCGGGAAGCCCAAAGGTTATGCCAGAAACCTACCGAGAAATAACACAATCGATAATTGAGACCGTTTACAAATTTGATAAGGGCGTTGGTCTATGCGTTTATTTATTTTTTCTACGTGCAATTGCAAAATTAAGATACGCTATCCGCTCTTATTGTCGACATTAAAAAGTCGCGACGCAAACTACTTCTATTGGGATAAATCAGGTGATAGTGTGCCCAGGTAACATATGCCGGTGCGGAAATCATCGGAGCATTAGAAATTTATATAGTCTTCAGATAATGAAGTCTTCATTAATTGTAGTGGTTGGTCTTTATAATACCGCCATATAATACCGTTCTCGGTGATAATGGGGATTAACGGGGCGCTGCTTTGCTGATATAATGCAACGCTATATTCTATGGCTGAATCAGATTGTAATCAATAGTACTTTGCGCTTATTCAATGACAGATAGGTGTACATCTAAAATAGATATTTGCTATAGATATCCTTTACATTTTCATTGTAAAGTATCAAGCAAGTTTTTTAAATTTCTCGTAGGTTAATAACCAAAGATTTACTTTTTGTTCAACATTTAGAAAGCCAGGAATGGTTATATATTCCTTTATGAACTCAAAGCCAATTTTATTGAGTGCTTTATTCGGAGAAGGGTTAAGGGCGTAGGGCTCACAATAAAGATATTTTAATTTAAGGTTTTCAAAGAAGGAAGGCAATGTCATTTTCACAAGTTCCGTTCCATAGCCAAGTTTCCTGGATTCGTGATTCCATAAATGGAAATGCATGTATGCTTCGCGCCCAAATATGATTTTATTTACGTGTGAATGTCCTGCCGGTTTTCCGTCAAACTCCCAAATGATGTAATAGGATTTTTTGTTATTATAAGGCTGAGCCATTTGTTCAACAAGCATACTCTTCCAAACTTTTTCAGATGGTATCTTATTTATATCTACTCCCATTTTTATCAGAAACGTGTCGTCGGCATTGTACCAGTAATTTATAATTAACGGAATGTCACTTTCCTTAAGTTCTCTTACTGATACATTGTATTTCACAGTTGAAATTTTTATGGTTTCGTTTCTCGTTCTCTGTTCGATTGTGTTTGTTAAACTATGGCTATATCAACATTCTGACAAACTCAATGGCACATTTATAGCCAGGCCACCATCAGAAGTCTCTTTATATTTTCCATTCATATCAATGGCCGTATCCCACATCGTTTTTATCACGGAGTCAAGGCTCACTTTCGCATAATCAGGAGCACCCTGTAGTGCAAGCTGACAAGCTGTTATCGCTTTCACGGCACCCATAGTGTTTCTTTCAATGCATGGTATTTGTACCAGGCCTTGTATGGGATCGCAAGTCATGCCCAGATGGTGTTCCATCGCAATCTCAGCAGCCATTAATGCTTGTCGTTGCGTACCTCCTAAGCTTTCGGTAAGCGCAGCCGCGGCCATGGAAGATGATACGCCAATCTCAGCCTGGCAGCCACCCATAGCAGCAGATATTGTCGCCCCTTTTTTGAATATACTTCCAACTTCTGAGGCTGTTAATAAAAACCGTGTGATTTTATCAGAATCATTTCCATCACAAAAAATAATATAGTAGGAAAGCACAGCGGGAACAACCCCTGCAGCACCATTTGTCGGGGCGGTAACTACACGGCCAAATGCAGCATTTTCTTCGTTCACAGCAAGTGCAAAGCAAGTTACCCAATCAAGTGTGTATTTGAAATCACTGCCTCCCTCCCTGATCGCAGTTACCCACGAATCAAAGTCACCATATTGCCTGCCCTGCAGTAATCTTTTATTAAGATTTGCTGCCCGTCTTTTTACATTTAATCCTCCGGGGAGAACACCTTCTGTATGGCAACCTTTGAACATACATTGCTTCATTGTTTCCCAAATATTCAGCAATCCGCTACGGGTGTCAGCTTCACTCCTCCACGCATTTTCATTTTCCATTACCACCTCGTTTATTGTCATTCCGGTTTTCATGCACCAGTGTTGCAAGTCATCCGCGTCGCTTATGGGGAAAGGCAATATTACATCAGCAGTCGAATTAATGTCTTCGCCTTCCTTACGTACAAAACCACCACCTATGGAATAATAAGTTTCCGCGATATGATCATCATTATCTAAAACGGCCAAAAAGGTAAGCCCGTTGGAATGAAAAGGGAGTGTTTCTGTAATTAAGAATTCAATGTCTTCTTCAGGTTCAAAATTAATTTCGTATTTGCCATTTAAAATTAATTTCTTCATGGCTTTGATGTCAGTTATTCTTGCATCTATCAAATTTATGTCAAAAGTTACCGGGTCTTCGCCACCGAGCCCCAACTGAACGGCAATATCGGTTCCATGGCCTTTTCCGGTTTTTGCAAGTGACCCATATAATAATATTTCCAGCCTGTAAACTTTATCAAGCAAATCTTTTTTCTCCAGCGATTGTATAAATAAATTAGCAGCCCGCCACGGGCCAAGTGTGTGGCTGCTCGACGGCCCCACTCCTATTTTGAACATGTCAAAAACAGAGATTGCTTCGTGGCTCAAGATTATTCTTTTATGATGTAAAGTTATATAAATCGGATCACGTTAAACTGAATGAACGATTATGGGTGCATTTCAAATTGTTGCAAGGTTGCCAACCTTCGATAAGTTTGTTTTAGGTTGAAAGCAGTTAGCGACAATTTGAAATGCACTCGCCATTATCAGATGCTCATCATTTTATTATGCAACTCTTAATGTTCGCTTTAAATGCCTGCACGATTACCGCACATTCAGAAATCTGATTAAAAAAAGCCTTGATAAAATCAAAGCCTTTACTTTTTGCCCCTTAATCTTTTTTTACTGTATATCTACTACATGAACATTAAATATAAGGTACGAATTGGCCGGAATTACTGTATTCCCCGTAGCGGGGTCTATTACCGGGTTAGCGCCATAAGCCAATGATGGCGGAATATAAAGATCAATATCTCCACCTTTACTAACTAACGGAACTCCCTTTTGCCAGGCAACTATAACCTGGCCTAGTTGAAAGTTTGCAGTTTGAGGGGGTTGAGTCGAATCAAAAACCTTTCCGTTAAAGAACATGCCTTTATAAGTTACTGCTATACCTGTACACAAATTGGCAACAACTGTTCCACTGCCGGCGGCATTGATTTTATAAAAAAATCCGGAGGCATGCATTGTAGCAGAAATGCCGGCGCTGTCTAAAGAATCCCTTAGCTGCTGAATTTCAGCCGCCGGAGCAACAGCCGTAGAATCTGCATAGTTACATGTAGTGTCTTTTTTTGCGCAGCCAGCTATAAAAATAATTGCAATTAAAACGGGTAATAATATTTTCATTTTTTAAAGGGTTTGATCTTACAAATAAAGAGTATAAATTTTACAGATGTGCTGCATCGTCCTTTGTTTGTTTATATTTTAACTCTTTATATTGTTGTTCATTTTGTTCCCACCTGAATTTCATTCTAAAAACCGAGAAAAAAATTGCCACTATTAAAACACCAATAATTATCACTATTACCTGCGAAGTTGATATGTATACCATTGTTTTATACCAGTCATGAAAAATAACTGCTACCAATACAGGCAATGCAAATAACAACCCGAAAGGTAGTCCTGATGCCAGTTGGTAAAAGAAATGCTTTTGCCTGTCACGGTTATTTTCCCAATATTCAATAAATTTTTTTTCGTCTGTGTTGAGCATGCAGCAAATTTACTATCAAAATAGCCAGCGTGAAAAAATAGTAAAATCACCGCGTAATCTACATTTTTTGGAATTCCGCTAATAACATGTAGGTTTGCCTCCATTAAAACTATCGCTGTGAAAATTGAGCAGGTACTTGTATTATATTTATTAAAAAACAAGCAAATTTCTTTACAGGGGATCGGCACTTTCAGATTAGATATACCCCTGCCTGATGTTACTGACAAAGAGAAACCTGTCACAATTCCTTCTAATGCTGTTTCTTTCCATTATAATCCCAGGGTGGGTGAAGAAGAAAGTATTGTCGATTTTATTGTTGAGCATACTAAAAAAATCAAACCTCTTGCATCTGCAGACCTGGATTCTTTTTTGACTCTTGGCCGACAATTCTTAAACATAGGTAAACCTTTCACCATTCAAAATCTTGGAACACTCGAGAAATTAAAATCGGGTGAACTTGAATTTAAGCCCGGTCAATTGATATTGCAAAAAATTGAAGCGCCGAAAGGTATAACCGAAAATGAGATTGAGGAAAATGACACCGAAAACCTGTTTAATGATTATCAAAATAAAGCTCCGGGCAATAGCAGTCGCATTTGGCTGACTATTCTTATCATAATTCTATTGGGTTTTGGCGCATGGGCAGCGTGGTTTTTCCTCTTTAACAAGAATGATAAAGAGATACAACAATCTGAAAATATTGTTCCGGTAGTTGATACTCCACTCGCAACTGTCGATACAGTTTTGAAAATCGTTTCACCTGCAGATAGTACAAGTATCTCTCTAAAACCGGTTTCAGACAGCGTTCCATTTAATGTGGTGGTTGCAGTGAATAACAATAAACAATTGGCTTTAGCAAGACTGAACAAGTTAAAAAGCTATGGCAGAAATGTGATCATGTATACTGCTGATTCTGTTACGTATAAAGTTGCACATCCTTTTGTACTCCCGCTATCTGATACAACGCGCATTCTTGACTCTCTTAATAAATATTATTACCAGGGAAAAGCGCATTTGGAAATGAGGTAGGCATGATGTTCCTTGCAAGAAAATTTGTATCACTAACATATTATCATAAGAAATAACTTTTTCGGCTAATATTAAAAAGATGATTTTACGGGTTATTGTTTCTGAGGAGCCTTCCATCTTAATTTTTCTTTAAAAAATCTTAGTTGCGTTTAGCTACGTATTTGTAATTGAATATTATTATCTTTTGCGAATATTAACGAAGCCATTAACCATGGAATCACCCCCCGAAATAAGTATTATTATTCCCACATTTAATGAAGCAAAATTTATAGAGCGTCTAATAAATTATCTAAAATCACGTTCAAAAGGTAAAGCTCAAATCATAGTATCGGATGGAGGCAGCACGGATGATACTACGGCGATAGCCCTGGCAGCCGGAGCCACTGTAGCAAACTGTCTCAAAAAAGGAAGAGCGGTACAAATGAATTTTGGCGCTACATTTGCAGCCGCAAACATCCTATACTTCGTACATGCCGATTGTTTGCCTCCTGAAAATTTTAATGAGAAAATTCTCGAAACAGTAAATAAAAATTTCTCTCTAGGCAGGTTTCAAACAAAATTTGATAGTTCCAGCAGGCTATTAAAAATTAATGCTTTTTTTACAAGATTTGACTGGTTCATCTGTAACGGCGGTGATCAAACGCTCTTTCTTAAAAAAGAAATATTTGAAAAGGTAAATGGCTTTAATAACGACTTGCTGCTAATGGAAGATTATGATATTGTAAAAAGAGCACGACAACATTATCGCTATGCCATTATGAAAGAAAAAACCCTGGTATCGGCACGAAAATACAACCACAATAGTTGGATCAAAGTCCAGCAAACTCATCGCAAAATCATGAAAATGTACCGGAGAGGCGCTTCGCAAGAAAGCCTTTTCGAGAAATACCATCAACTTCTCAACTACAGATATTAGCCCGTATAAAATGCCGGCTTCAAATGAAGCGAAATAAAATTAATGGGATAAAAATATAAGTCTGTTCAACTTATCAAAATCGATATCACTTTCAACATCCACATCATTCAATAATTGAAGTGAAGCAAATTTATACTGAAGGCTTTCAGCGTCGCTGACGGTGTCAGCATAAACTGAATCGCTGCTCCACTTTTTATTATCAAATAAAACAGGAATAAAAGTGTTCATTCCCAATAAATAATAGCCACCATCCGAGGCGGGTCCCACTACCAAATCATTTTCTGTTAATAAATCGTATGCACTGTTTACTATGTCTTCTGAAAGTTCATAGCAATCACTTCCGATGATCACAATTTTTTCATACCCTTTTTTAAAAAGAGAACTGAATGCATTTTTCATTCTTACACCAAGGCCGTCGCCCTCCTGTAGAAATTTTTCATATAAATCATTTTCCCATAAATCATACTGAGTTACAAAATCTTCATAAAAAATAAATTTATCAACAGGGAGATTCATGGAAATAGCATGTGTATGTGCGAGAAGAGCCTTATAAATTGTGAGCGTTTTTTCCTCGCCAAGTGTAATGGCGAGTCTTGTTTTTACTTTTCCTAAAATAGGATTTCTTACAAAAATGATAAGAGCCTGTTTCACAACAAATATTTTATGCTACAGCTCCTCCACAACTGGAGCCGGCGCCCGCAGTGCATCCATAGCAATGCTGGTTGATAATTATTTCACGGTTAGCCAATGCTTCAAAATCAAATTCTGAAAGATGCTTTGCCCGACATCCCACTTTAAGGTCGAGCATTTGATTAAAATCGCAATCGTATAAGAAGCCGTTCCATCCCACCGAAATAGTATTTCTGCACATTACGTTTTGCGCCGCAAGAGGATTATAAGCGGCAATAAGTTTTTCCATATAATTTTCATAGTTACCGCTGTTGAGAAGATAATCGAGAAAACGGCTGATAGGAAGGTTGGTTATGGCAAATAAATTATTGAAGACAATTCCAAAATCTTTAAACAACGCCTGCCTAAATTCATTTTCCAAAATATCTTGTGGTGGCGGCAGGAATGCGCCGGCAGGATTATACACAAGATTCAAAAGCAGCCCGCTCCCCCCTTTACCATATCCTGCGGCGTTCAACATTTGAAGCGCCAGTATCGAATCTTCAAAAACGCCGTCACCTCTTTGCCTGTCCGTTCTGCTTTTGGTATAGAATGGTAATGAAGAAACCACTTCGATATAATGCTTTTTAAAAAATTCAGGAAGATCGTGAAACCTTTTATTTGACAAAATAATTGTGAGGTTGCATCGTACAATTATATGCCGGTCAAGTTCTTTAATTTGCTCAATAAACCACCTGAAGTGCGGATTCAGTTCGGGAGCACCTCCGGTAAGGTCTACTGTTTTAAAAGAAGGATTTTTTTTGAGAACATCGATGCAGAGTTGCATCGTCTCTCTTGTCATTATTTCTTTACGGTCGGGGCCGGCATCTACATGGCAATGCCGGCAAACCTGGTTACACATTTTTCCAACATTCACCTGGAATATTTCAATACCCCGCGGTGTTAACGGAAACAATTGCGCCTCCTCAAGTTTTTGTTGAAAAGGCACAAGCCGGAAATCATTGTGATTACCTGTTTCTAATAATTCAAGCTGATAATTACTTTCCGACAGAATACTTCCCTGTGCTTTCAATGACTTCATATCCTGTTCTGATTTGTTATTTTAAATTTCCTTAACAAAAATCCTTACAATTTTGATTAGAGGTTACATCGCTATTTCCTTTACCTTATTCATCATTTGTACACCGTGTACCAAGGCAGCGCCGCCTTTTATTGCTGCTGCTACATGCACGGCCTCCATCATCTGTCCCTCACTCCATCCTTTTTCAAAGGCATCGCTGCTATAAGCCTCTATGCAATATGGGCATTGAACTGCATGAGCAACCGCAAGCGCTATTAAAGATTTTTCTTTTGCTGAAAGTAAGTCTCCTTTAAATACCTCTCCATACCATTCAAAAAATTTATCAGCCAGCGGTTTTTGAAATTCACCAATGTTACCAAATTTGTTGAGGTCTTTAGAATTGTAATAATGATTTTCCATAGTTTTCTAAATTTATCGCGGAAATTAGAACTAAATTTTCATCTAATTTTTTTATTAAACTTCTATTCGATTTTAAATGATATGATTATAAAATATGTAATTACTTTGCCGGAAATTCTTTCGGCATAAATGCTTGCATTAATAAATACGATATCATTTGCGATAAGGTTTCAAAATTGTGTATTATGAATGAACTGCTAAATCAAATTGATGAATGCGCTGCTTTCCTTGCGGGCAATGGCATTACAGCACCCTGCACCGGTATAGTGCTTGGTACCGGATTGGGCTCGTTTATAAATAATATTGATATTGAAAAAAGTATTTCTTATAGCGATATTCCCCATTTCGCGGCAGCCACTGTGGAATTTCATAAAGGGCAACTAATTTATGGAAGCATTGGAGATAAAAAAGTTCTCGTAATGCAGGGACGCTATCATTATTATGAAGGCTATTCTATGCAACAAATTACCTTTCCCGTAAGGGTGATGAAAAAGATGGGTATTGAAAAGTTATTTTTAAGCAATGCTGCAGGTGGCATAAATAATAGCTTTAAAAAAGGAGACCTTGTTTTAATTGATGACCATATCAATTTATTACCTGAGAATCCATTGCGGGGCCTTAATGATGCTGCATTTGGTAATCGCTTTGTTGACATGTGTTGCCCTTATGATACCGGACTAAGTGAAAAACTTAATAATTCAGCAAAGCAAATGTCCATCATTTTAAAAAAAGGGGTTTACGCATCGGTGCCGGGGCCAAATCTTGAAACACGTGCTGAATACCGTTATATAAGATCAATTGGTGCCGATATGGTGGGCATGAGCACCGTTCCGGAAGTAATTGTCGCAAATCATATTGGATTAAAGTGTGCGGCAATAAGTGTTATCACCGATGAATGCGACCCCGATAATCTTCAGCCGGTTGACATTAGTGAAATAATAAAAGTTGCAGGAGATGCAGATAGTACATTAAGCAAACTACTGGTGAGAACTATTGAAAATATTTAGTATAACTATCTTCTATAGCCGCCGTTATCTAATAAAATAAATTAAAATTTTTAAGAGTAAACTCTTCAATTAATTCCATTACTTTAACACCCTCTTCTCCACTACATGGATTATCACATTCATTTAAGAAATAAGCAACTACTTTTTCTATCATTGGTTGCTGCACATGCAAAAGTTTATCGAATAAAATGGTTTCCGTACCTGATTCTTTTGTGAGTGTTATTGCCTGGTGTTCAAAAATCGCGAAACTTATTTTTCCTTTTGTGCCGATAATCTCGCATAGATCTTTTTCATTGTGCTCCCCTACAGAAAAACACCAGGATCCATTAAATATTACCCCGCTTTTAAACAAAATATTTCCTGCCACAGCATCATCTGCTTCGTATAAATGAGCCTGGTTTGTGGAGATTCCCCGGGCGGATTCTATATTACCAAAAAAATAAATCATGAGATCAAGCTGGTGAGGAGCAAGATCATTAAAAAGCCCTCCCCCTGCAATTGAAGGATCCACACGCCAACCAATACGTTCATCAGAAAGTTCCTCATCAGTCAGAGGCTTTTTGTAACAAATAAGGTTAACCATCCGCACTTCACCAATTTCTTTATCGGCAAGTAATTGCTTAACCTTTTTGAATAGTGGCTGTTCCCGCCTGTAATGAGCTACAACTAATTTCCCACCGTATTTATTTGCTGCCTGCATCATGTTCTTGGAAGAGGTATAATTCACTGACATCGGTTTCTCAACATATACAGGTTTACCTGCCTTTATCGCAGCGATGGTGTACTCGTCATGTGATGATGGAGGCGTTGCCACATATATTGCATTTACGTCCGCGTCATTTATTAATGCATAGGCATCACTATACCATTTGGGTACATTATGTCTTTGTGCATAACTCTCTGCCTTAGCCGCGTCTCTTCGCATTACTGCCACAAGCGCTGAATTTTTTACTTTGTTAAATGCCGGGCCACTTTTCAATTCAGTAACATCGCCACAGCCAATAATACCCCAGTTAATTTTATTCATAAATAATAATAGTGAAAGTAGTTAGATCCTGGTTTATAATTCTCTTTTACAGATCATCATAAATCAATTACCATCCCCTCAATAGCCTGTTCATATTTAAAAGTGTACCTGGAATTCTCATCAAAGCAACGAAATATTTCCATGAGCTGATCATCGTGGTGGCCCGGGTCGTAATGGGAGAACAAAAGGCATTTTACATTGGTGAGGCTGGCGAATTCCGCTGCATCTTCAATTGATGAATGGCCCCATCCCTTCCTGGTGCTATATTCTTCAGCCGTGTATTGTGCATCGTGCAACAACAAGTCTGCATTGAAAGCAAGGCTTCCGCCGGATAACCACCGCGCATCTTTGATCATACCCGACCGTCCCAGTGCAGGCTCATGATCCGGGATATAGGTAAATACTGATTGATGGTCACTAATACGATAACCAACCGTGGGACCAGCATGAATGACATAAGCTGATTGTATGGCGAAAGGGCCAATATCAAAAAAACTATTTTCAGTTTCATGCAAAATGAGGGAACATGGGAGGTCGCGAAAATGCACAGGAAATAAAGGAGGGGAAAAATAGCGGCTAAGCCGTGAACGCAATGGTTGCGCACTACTTGCGGGTCCCCAAATATGAACTTCCATCGAAGGATCAAAAAGAGGCTTAAAAAACCCCAGACCCTGTATGTGATCGAGATGCAAGTGAGTTAATAAAATATCAATTCTTTTATTAGCAGGATTAGTATTCACGGGCAAATTCTGTATCCCTGTGCCCGCATCAAGAACGAGCATCATGTCATCCTTCGACACCGCGATACACGAGGTATTACCTCCAAAATAAATTGTTTGTGGGCCTGAAGTCGGTATAGAACCACGCACGCCGCAAATTGTAATTTTCATTATTCTTTTGGTGTCCAGAAAATAGCAACAGCTCCTAAAAATTTACCCGTTCTTCCAATAATTGGATAAGAAGTTAAAGAAATTTTTTCGGCTTTTCCTTTAAGGCTTTCAATTAAAAAGGTTTTGTGGTATGGCAGACAATCCTTTAGTGTTTTTACCAGCGGTAACTCTTCCGGAGGCATTACCGTTCCATCCAAACTCAAGGGTTTATAAATCGTTGACCACACCTCCACAGGCATCTCACCCGTATCTTTAAAACGTCTCCCTAAAATTTCTTCCGCCGGCTCATTATAAAAAAGAAGGTTTCCAGTTATGTCGGTAATAAACACGGGTATGGAAAGACAATCTGCCAACTGGCGATTTAGAATTATTTCTATGTCGTATGAATCCATAAGGAATATTCGGGGTTACTAACGCTTCTTTAAATGTAAGAAAAATAAGAGAGTAACCAACACCTTAAACAAAATCACGAAAATAAAAACTACCGGGAATGAATTAAATGTCGCAAGGACGGAAAATTATTCTCAATAATAATAGATAAGTTTCTATAAAATATGAGCTAATATACCATTTGGAACCTTTATTATCGCATCAAAGAAGTTGACATTGATGACGAATATGTGTACAGCAACATCGTTGTTCTTCAAAAATACTTCAGGTAATTTTCTTGTTTTTCCAAATCCGGCAAATAATTATTTAATAATTAATTCACCCTGAAACCTTACAGGTGAAATAACAATACTGGTGTATGATGCAATAGGAAAACAATTGAGTTCTTTAATAATGACCGATGTAGTAAAACAAATCAGTACGGTTGGCTTTCCCGATGGCACTTACGTTTTAAAGATTGAAAATGCTGGAATGGTTACTACGCAGAAGGTATTGATAGTGCACAAGTAAAGTTGAACAGGTTATAATGCAGTAAACAGGTATACAATTCCTAATTCCTTTCAAAAATAGATTCAATAACTGCCGGTATTTTTTCAAACTCATTATACTTATCAAAAAAGAAATCCGCTCCTAATAATTCGCATTGATCCAGGGCATATTTGTCCATATCGATTGCAAGGATAATTACGAACGTCTTATCCCCGGAATTCTTTATTTCTTTTAACAGTTCAAAGGACTTTTGCCCGGGCAGGAAAATATCGAGAAGCACAATCCGGGGCTTGTTATCGTAAAATAGTTTTTGTGCTTTCTTAAAAGAGTCAGCTTTTAAGATGGCGGCAGTAATCCCTGTTTCCAAAAGGATTTCTTCCAGCCTGTCTATGACAGACGTGGATAAATCAACTATGAGAATTGAAGTTTTGATTCTCTAAAGAGAATACATTAATCATTGACTGTCAATAGCAGAAATTGATTTCGCCTTGTAGAAATGAATCGGCGAAAAAGTAGAATTTCTACTACAAGGCAAATCCACCATTAATTTCATTGATCAAATCCGATATCGGAAATGATGTTGTGCAAAATTGCATAACGGGTGAGTTCCGAATTAGTAGACAAGTTAAGCTTCTCCATAATTCTACTGCGATAAGTGCTTACAGTGGTGAGTGCAAGTGAGAGGGAATCTGCCACCTGGCCTGTTGTTTTCCCCAACGCAAGCAATTTAAAAATTTCAAATTCCCGGTTACTTAACAGTTCATGATTGCTTCTATTGGTATTCGGCGACATTAATAATTTTTCAGCGACCTCAGGTGTGATATATTTTCTCCCCATAAGGATTCGCTGTATCGCGGTTACCAATTCATAAGGCGCTGCATTTTTGTTCATATAGCCTGATGCGCCAGCTTTCAATACACGTACCGCGTAAAGATCTTCAGTAAAAATGCTCAGGATTAAAACAGGAATTTGGGGCTTTATCAGTTTAATCTGTTCCAATGCCTGTAGCCCGTTCATTCCGGGCATGTCCAGGTCAGATATTACAAGGTCCCAATCCTTCAACGATATTTCTTTAATTAATGATTCGCCGTCACCTACCTCTTTAATTTCTGCATCCGGATATTCGTCCCTCAGGATCTGGATGAGCCCCAGCCGGATAATACTATGATCATCAGCTAAAAGTATTCGAATCATTGTTGCCCTGGTAGTTTAAGATACAATATATGGTATTTGAAGCGCTATTTTAGTTCCCGATCCCCGCGAGGAAATTACTTCAAATTCCCCGCCTAAAGAAAGAACTCTCTCCCTCATTCCTAGTATGCCAAATGATTTATTATACTCAATGGAATCAACATTAAAACCAATGCCGTTATCTTCAACGCTTGCAGTTACCCTATTTCCAGAGTTGTTAATTGATACAACTACTTCACTAGCTTTGGAATAACGAGTGATGTTGGTAAATGCTTCCTGGCATAATCTGAAAATACAATTGCCAATTGGTTCTGGCACATTTATCCGCTTGTCAGCGAATATAAACGTTACTGGTATTCCTGTGTTTGCCGTAAAATTTTTACCCAGCCATTCAACAGCACCGAGCAAGTCATGATCATCTAAGACGCCTGACCGTAACTCACTCAATATTCTCCTGATTGATTTATTACTATCATCTAAGAGTTCGATGATATTTTTAATTTTGGTCTTCACCTGGGCTGTGTCCAAAGGTATCTTCTTATCAATCCATGCCACATCCATCTTAATGGCTGTGAGTTGCTGGCCCAGTTCATCATGTATTTCGCGGCCAATTCTCTTTCGCTCTTCTTCTCTTACTTCAGTAAGATGAGAAGCAAGTTTGCGTATATCTTCGTACGATTTCTTTAATAATTCTTCGGCTTTCCATTTTTCTGTAATATCGATTCCTACACCAATGAGGCAAATTTTACCTTCGAATATTACACGCAATCCATAAAAAAAATAAGGAATTTTTTCATTATTCTTTGTGAGAAAGTGAGCTTCAACATCGGCTTGCCCTTTACCAAATACCACCTCTCCTTTTTGTTTCAGCAATTCTTTTTCTGAGACATCAAAAAAATCAAGCGGTTTCATTCTGGTAATCTCCCGCCTGGTATATCCGGATACGTATTCAAAGTTTCTATTCCATCGTAAAAAATTACCGCTTTCATCATACAGGTAAAAAATTCCCGGAAGGCTATTGATAATTGCATCAGAAAAATTCTTTTCTTTAATAATGTCATTCTGAGCCTGCAGGCGATCAGAAATATCGCGTGCAAAAACGAGTATCCTTCCGTCCGATAGCATTTTTGCAATACATTCGAGATACAATATTTTTCCACCTTTTACCTTAAACCGTCTTTCGATTGTTACGGTTTTACCTTGCCTGAGGTCATCAAAACGAAAGGGTTTTTCTTTAAGGTCTTCGGCAAAAACAAATTCATAAATAGACTTTTCCAATAATTCGCTTTCGGAATAGCCTGACAGTTTACAAGCGCTTGGATTAACGGTAATTATGTGGCCTTCCTCATTAGCTATATAAATAGCATCTGAAGCCTGTTCCACCAGTGTCCGGTATTTTTCCTCGCTTTCTTTGATGGCCTCGTCTGCTTTTTTCTGATCGCTAATATCGATCCCTATTCCAAGAAGCACCTGTACTCCCTGGTATTCTATTCTCACTCCTGTAAAATAATAGGGGATTTTTCTTCCATCTTTTGTCAAAATTCTTGCTTCTACATCCGCAAAGCCCTCCCTGTAGGCCTTTTCCATTGATATCCTGAAATGGGGGTGATCTTCAGGATCAAATATCTTTATGGGTACAACTGACTCCAATTCTCCGGATGAATAGCCTGAAATCATTTCAAATGCCTCGTTCCAACGAAGTAGTTTAGGTGTTCTGTCCGACATATAAAATATGCCAGGCAGGCTATTAATAATAGAATCTGAAAGTTTTTTCTCTTTTAAGATTTCATTCTCAATTTTCTTCCGTTGGGTTATATCCTGTGTTATTCCTACCATAAGAGCTGGCCGGCCATCCTTATCATTTATAAAATTCCCTATCGATATAAAGTTTGCAATGGTTCCATCCTGCCGTGTATAACGAAATTCCGAATTTAGCGGTGCTTTATTTTCCATCGCTGCTTCCAGGTCTTTTTCCAATATTTCCCTGTCATCTGCATGTACATTCTTTATAAAAGTCTCCATGTTCATTGGCGCTTGATCATTCCCAATACCAACAAGGCGAAACATTTCATCTGACCAAAAATCAGTTTCATTTCTAAAGTCTGATTCCCAATAACCGATATGAGAAATCGTTTGCGAAAGGCTCAATTGAATGTTCGATCTCTTCAGTTTTTCTTCTGAAATTTTGCGGTCGGTAATATTCGTTATTGTGCCGATATAACCAATCACCTCATTCGAGGAATTGATCTCGGGAACTGCTTGTCCCATTACCCATGCGATACTCCCATCCTTACGTACGAAGCGATATTCCGAGATGGAAAGTTTCCGGTCTTTTGTTGCCTGTATCCAGCCTTCTGATAATTTTTCCCTGTCATCTTTGTGTACAGCATTGAGCCACCCATTGCCTAGGGCTTCTTCGCCCGACAGCCCTGATATTGCACACCAGTACGGGTTAACGTATGTCGTGTAACCGGTGCTGTCAGTATGAAAAATACCAACGGGAGACATTTCGGTAAGGGTTTCATAATGCCTTCCGCTTGCTTCTATTGCCTGTTGTGATTCCTTTTGTATTTCTTTTTTTACAAATGAATCCAAAACAAAACTTATATCCGCTGCCGTTTCTTCTAATAAAGCTATTTGCTCTTTACCAATAAAATCTTTGCCCCCGGCATGTAAATTAAAGACGCCAAAAATTTTACCGGATTGTTTGAAAGGAATTGAAATTGTGGAAAATGAATCTGTTTGCAACGTGTTCGCCGATTTTCCCAATCGGCTGCTTTCCGCATCATTATTTAGTATAGTTTTCCCGTTGCGCAGATCTCTAACCAATGATACATTTTGCTCACCCGCTTGTTTATCAATCCCGATTTTTAAGTTAGAAAAAAAAATGCCGTCAACTTCGGCGTGGTAAACCGGATTCAGCATTTTTGTCTTTTCATCAAATATTCCAATCCATGCCATCGTGAACTTACCGGATTCTATTGCTTCACGGCAGAGATTATCGAAAAGAAATTCGCGATCAGTGCTTCTTAAAAGGATCTTGTGTATACGGTTGATAAAAAGGTGAAGCCTGTTGGTTGCCAGCATGCTTTCTTTTGCCTCTTCGGTTTTGGTAATGTCAGTTAATTGAATAAGAATAGCATTTACCTGCTCTTCATACAAAAGATTTTTTACAGAACCGTCCAACAGGACATCGCCACCATTCTTATGTTTCAATCTTAGGGTGACTGGGAATGATTTTCCGGGACTTAAAAATGATTCTGCAATCACTTTTTCAAAACTTTCATCTTCCCCGGGATAACCGTATCGTTCAAGTAGTGCATGAAAATTACCCTCCTGCCAGGGCAGGTTGAGTGTAGCGGCAGTATTACGAAAAATGACATTCAACTTTTCATCAAGAAGAAGTGCAATGTTATCATCGTCCGCTATTAATAGTCGAAATTGTTTCTCTCCTTTAACTAAGTAATCCATCTCTACTCCGAATATTTATTCAAGTTCGGTCTTTTCTTAATAAATCTATCTTCTGTTTTATATTTTTTGGAAGTACTTTTTCGAATGTTTTATAAGTGGGCAAGAGTTTCGTGAATTATGATAAAAGCTATATCTATTCTATGAAACATTTTTGATGTGAGTTTTTGTCGTCAAAATAAAACTACAACGGTACATCAATACCGGTATCATATCCCGTTATGCATTTCGCTTATCAATTGGGCAACCAATGAAGTCCACCCGGTTTGGTGATTAGCACCCAGCCCGTTCCCGTTGTCTCCATGAAAATATTCGTAAAATAAAATGAGGTGTTCATTACCCGGCTGCTGGTAGAAAGGGTTATCCTTACCATATATATTTCGTTTACCCTCTTCATCTTTTTCAAATAAACTTATGACCCGCTTCGATAATTCATTCGCAACCTGGCAAAGATTTATTTTATTGCCTGAACCGGTTGGGTAATCTACCAGGAGATCATCCCCATAAAATTCTCCATATTTCCTTATGGATTGAATGAGAATATAATTTATGGGAATCCATACAGGCCCGCGCCAATTGGAATTGCCCCCGAAAAAGCTGGAAGTAGAATCGCCCGGATCGTATTGTATTGTATATTCAATATTGTCAATGTATACCGAGTATGGATTTTTTTCATGATATTTTGACAAAGCCCTTATGCCGCCTGGAGAAAGAAATTCATCTTCATTAAGTAATCGTTCAAGAATATTTTTTAGCCGGTCCTGCGGAACCAGTGATAACAAAAGTTTTTCGCCGCCAGCTTGTTCTTCATTAGGCCAGAAACGATTATTTTTCTTACGATACTTTTCAAACCATGTACTTCTCTTTCTAAAATCAGATAGCTTATCAAGCACTTTCTTTTCAATAATAGATACGGCAAATAAAGTAGTTATACCTACAATAGATTGTATGCGCAAATGCATCGGGTTGGCTCCAGCTTTTGAAAGTATGTCATAGAAAAATTTATCATCATCGTTCCATAAACCATGCAGATTCAACGCCTCGGCAATTAGTACAAAGTGTTCAAAAAATTTGGTAGCCGTATCCTCAAAAGTTTCATCTACCATAGAAATTTCAAGCGCCATATCCATCATGTTGAGCGCATACATACCCATCCAACTAGTACCGTCAGCCTGCTCGAGTTGATGATTTCCGGGAGTTTCAATACTTCGGTTAAACACCCCAATATTGTCAAGGCCAAGAAAACCACCCTGGAAGATGTTATTGCCGCTGGCATCTTTCCGGTTGATCCACCAGGTAAAATTGATGATAAGCTTTTGAAATATTCTTTTTAAGAAATTGATGTCCCCGTTACCTGTCATAGATTTTTCAATGCGGTAAACCTGGAGTGCTGCCCAAGCCTGCACAGGAGGATTTACATCACTGAAATGCCATTCATAAGCAGGTAACTGGCCATCAGGCTTCATATACCATTCCCGCATTATAAGAATAAACTGATCTTTTGCGAATCCTGGGTCCATCATCGCCATTGGAATACAATGAAAAGCAAGATCCCAGGCAGCATACCACGGATATTCCCATTTATCGGGCATCAAAATAATATTCTGATTTTTCAGGTGCTTCCATTCATGATTGCGTCCCATAAGTTTACCCTGATTTACGGGTGTAATCCCATCGCTTGTGTTCAGCCATCTTTCTACATCGTAATGGTAAAACTGTTTGCTCCAAAGCAGGCCCGCAAGTGCCTGGCGTTGAATATTTCTCAATTCCGGTGAAATATCACCTGGCAATACGGCATTGTAAAAATCATCCGCTTCGGCCTTTCGGGTGGAAAATATATTCTCAAAGCCTTCTTCAAACCCATTTGCCAGTTCTTTGTTTGTTAGCCGTAAATAAAGAGTTTTCGATTTCCCGCCTTCAATAGTAAGATCATATATAGGTGCAAACTTTGTCCCGGAAGTACTTGTCCTAAGTGACTTTACATTTTTTTTACTTATGATAGCATCGTGAAAAGCATCTTTTACAAACGGGCTGTTATTAGGCAATCCAGAGACTCTTTCAATATTTGTTTCATTCTCAGTATAGAATGTCGCACGCGTTTTAGGGAAATATAAATAATATGTTCCAAGCCGCTGGTGAGTGGCCTTTACCGTTGTTTTATTATAGTCAGTTATTAAGGGGCCATCTACCAATCTTTTATTGCTTAACCGGTTATAAAACCAAAGAGTAGGCAGTACCGTTATGCCTGCGCTTTCACTATATCGGTTGTGAATATTTATTTTAATAAATATATCCTGCGAGCCTTGCTTCGCATAAGTCACGTGTACATCAAAATATTGATTGTTGTCGAAAATGCCTGTATCAAGAATTTCAAATTCCGGTTCGTTCTTTGTCCGCTTGCGATTTTCTCTTTTAAGTTCTTCATACGGAAATTCTCTTTGCGGGTATTTATACAAATACTCCATGTAATAATGCGTGGGAAGATTATCGAGATAATAGTAAAGTTCCTTCACGTCTTCCCCATGATTGCCGTCAGTATTTCCAAGTCCAAATAACCGTTCTTTTAATATGGAATCTTTTCGATTCCAGAGAGTAATGGCAAAGCAAAGATTTTGGAATAAATCTGATATTCCGGCGATGCCGTCTTCTCCCCATAAATAAGCCCTGTAATGTGATTGATCAAAAGGAAAATAATTCCAGGCATCCCCCAGGTGACCATAATCCTCACGCACGGTGCCCCATTGTCGCTCACTCAGGTATGGGCCCCACTGTTCGAGTGGAACTCTTTTGGGTAGATTGGTTGCAAGGCGTTGGTGTTCTGCTGTCGTTAAATTCTTTTGACTCAATGGTATCAATGGTTAATATAATTTACAATAGCCTTTTAGGCAAAAGGATTTTTTTGAAAAGTTACTTAATACAGAAGAAAAATCTTTTCGGCATGCTTGTTCTTTTGCGATAAAGGTAAAACGTCCGGCTAAATATAGAGCAACTGAAATTATTTGAGGCTTAATGAAAAGGCTTCCCATAATTTTTTTCTCCCGAAGCAATAGGAACAGGTAAAAGGTTTTCTTTTGGAGGAATAGGGCAATTGTAACCAGTAGTATAGGCACAGTATGGATTATAGGCTTTATTAAAATCAATACCTACATGGCCGTTTTTTATGTCTGAAATATAGAACTCAATGTATCGGCCGCCGCCGTAACTCTCAAAACCTGAGGTGGCGTCACCAAACGGCACAAATAAATAATCTTTGTATTTTTCTTGCCGCATCAAATCCGCGGACTGGTAAATATATAAGTGCAATAAAGAATCGTTAAGTGTAAAAGTGAGGAGTCCATAAATAAAATAATGCTTCTTCATACCTGAGGAAGTGTTCATGTCAAATCCCTTTTTGTCAGTAATTTTCTTAAAAGATGCCAGGGCACGATATCTTTTATCCACTTCATAAAAGTGAATATATTTTCTATCGTTTTCACCAACTACTTCATGTGTGTTGATATAGTTTTGTTCATAAGCAATTATGGAATCTTTATAAGTTTTAATTTGGGCGTTAGCATTTTGAAATAGCAGCGCAGTAAGAACCGGGCTTAAAATAAATATGCTTAGGATTTTAAATAAACTATTCATTTAATAAAATTTGACGAAAAGATGGCAGGAAATACTTCCAGCGTTTTTGACAACGCGTCAAAGCTATGACAGGATTTTACATAAACGTGGACATAGCTCAAGGTAAAAGATATTGGATTTTAATGCCGCTTTGATATTCAGAATAAACTTTCTATATTCGCCCTTTCAATTCTGAATAACCGGCAACCGCCTTTCCTTCTTTCATTCCCTGTTCCTAGAAAAGACTAAACTGAAAACTTAATGAACAAGAAAAATGATGAAGAGACTTCTACCTTTACTTATACTGCAACTTTTAGCTGCTGCAAATCTATTTAGCCAGTCGTTCGATTTAGATGACCTTGTGCGATTAGCCTCCATGCCGTCGAAGGATATTGGTCATTTCATGGATAAAAAAGGTTTTACAAACTCGGCCAGCAAATGGGATTCGGATCTGGCTGGTACAGTTTTTACCCAAAAAATTAAGAAAAACAAAAAGAATTTCGATGCTGTGAGAAGCGTGGAAATGTTCATGAAAGACAGCTCAAAGTATTTTTGTTTCCATACTTCCTCAAGCAGTGAATTTGCAGAGGGCCAAAAAGTCCTGGTAAAAAAGGGGTTCTTGTACGATAAAAAAAATGAAATTGGGAAAGCACCTTCTTTGTTGTTTCAGAAATGGAATATCACGGTAGATGCGACAACAGAAATAACGAGTGATACGACTCAATATACATTTACGCTGAGGGAAAAAAAGATTCCAGAAGCCATCGTTTACGCAGAAGATCTCCTAAAATTTGATTCTCACGAATTTCTTGTTAGTTATTTCGGAGAGCAAAATGTAAAAAAAGATCAATATTATTTTTCTGAAAAGGAGTTAAAAAAATGTTCCGTATTATTTGGTAACAGCAGCCACCAGGTAGTTTTTGTGTGGAATGATGCTGACAATCTTAATAACCTTGCTTTTATAATGGTGAGCAACATTATTCCTACTGTAAATTCTCCACGGCCTGACGGGGAGTTAAGTAATAATGAGTGGAAGTTAAGAAGCGGCATGCATCCGGGCATGAGTATTGAAGACCTGATTAAATTGAATGAAAACGATTTTGAAATTTATGGAAATGAATCTGAATTGGGGCTGATGATTAAGCCTGGTCTTAATGGTAAAATTGACTTTAAGAAAACAGCAGTGATGCTTAATTGCAAAAATTGTAACAATGATAAATTTCTTCAAAAGCAGGAAGTGAGCGCAATAGAAGTTGCTAAAGAAAATCTTCCCATGTATGTTTTTGATATAATAATTTATCCTCCTCAAAATTAAGAATCCGTGTATGCTTTTGATCTTAGGGCATCATTAGATGGACTCAAAGTGTAGTTTGAAAAGCTGCCTGTTTTTTTTCCCGATTTGCCAATGGTACCCAAATGGATTAAAGATATTTGCCTGGCGGTAACACATTATCATAGTCCTGAATCGGACTTAATTCCCTGGTGCCCACTTCAATTGCTTCGGCGACATTTATAAGATAGAGCGTGGGTGCAAAAAAAGTGCCGCGTAAATTACCTGGCATAAGATTTTATTTGTCAATTGTAAAGCAAAACTATAATCAAAATTACTTCCTCCTGAACTAATAAGAAGTAATTACCTACGGAACACAGGTTGAATACTTATAAGTATTTTCACGTAATGCCTGCCACTCATCCATTTATACTGCAATTATTAACAGCCATAGCAGAAGAAGAAAAAGAAGAAGTGAAGCGTTATCGGCTGGATCAGCATCATACATTAAAGTCGCTGAAAGCTGAAGGCCTGGCACTGCATCCATTGATTGTGACCCGGAAAAATTTTGGCTATGCTGATTATCCGGAAATAAGTTTCCGGTTGCCTTTCCCTGCAGATACTAACCAATTCAGGGATGGCGCTGCGATTGAGTGTTTTGCACCAGGTGAAGAGCCCGTGAAAGGAGTACTCATAAATCTTGAAGGAAAATCAGGAGAGTTCCGTTTGTTTGCTCCTGACTTTCCCGGGTGGATAGAAGATAATAATGTAGGTATTAAACTTGCACCCGACCAACGTACCATAACCATTATGAAAGCAGTCTTAAATGGATTGGAAAGTAATAAAGAATTATACAAGCTATTCGAACAACTGCATGGTAATGTAAGCATGGAAAAAAGTGATGACTCAAAACCGGTTGATATTAATTTTATTAACCAGCAATTAAACGAAAGCCAGCAAAAAGCGGTAAAAGCAATTCTTCAAAACAAAGACATCGTTATTGTGCATGGCCCACCAGGAACTGGCAAGACAACCACTTTAACAGAGGCAATTGGACAATTAATAAAAGCCGGCGAAAAAGTATTAGTGAGTGCTCCGAGCAATACAGCCGTTGATAACATCGCAAAAGAGCTTATTAGAAAAAGATTGGAGGTACTAAGAGTTGGCAATGCAAGTAAAGTGGACGAGGAAATATTTTCGCATACGCCTGAAGGGAAATTATTGGATGCGAAGCAACAAAAAGAAATAAAAGAACTAAAAAAAAGAGCGGAGGAGTTCCGAAGAATGGCTTTAAAATACAAACGCAGTTTTGGTAAAGCAGAAAAGGAACAACGCAATCTTTTATTTAAGGAAGTAAAAAGTATACGCACCGAAATAAAAAAATTGCAGGCTTACAATGAAGAGAAACTATTCAGGGAAGCACAGGTAATATTAGGAACTCCCATAGGGCTTTATGATGCAAAGATTAATCATATAAAATTTCAAACGCTGGTAATTGATGAAGCAGGTCAATGCATTGAACCCCTGGCGTGGTGCATTTTTCCGCTTGCTTCTAAATACGTTCTGGCGGGTGATCACCTGCAATTGCCACCGACAGTTCTTAGTCATGACGCGGCAATAATGGGATTGAATAAATCTATACTGGAAGTATGCGTGGAAAGTGTTGCAAACATCTTTTTACTCGACACACAATACCGCATGCGTGAATCCATTGCAGGATTTTCCGGCGATTATTTTTATAAGGGGCTTCTTCGTACTGCGAAGCACCTTTCTAATAAGGGTGTACACCTGACTTTTATCGATACCGCCGGTTCGGGGTACAATGAATTGCAGGGAAACAATGGTATTAGCTTGCAAAACGAAGGGGAGCTACAGATCGTGCGAAAATTGTTGCAATCCGAAGCGCTTGAACTATCCCTCACTGCTTTTATTTCTCCTTATTCCGGGCAGGTGATTGCCGCAAAGGACATTTTGCCAAAAGAAATTCGCATAAGCACTATCGACAGTTTCCAGGGACAAGAAAAAGAAATCGTTATTATTTCCCTCGTTAGAAGCAATGATGATGGGGACATCGGTTTCTTAAAAGATTACCGACGCATGAATGTAGCCATTACCCGTGCAAAAGAGAAATTGTATGTGATAGGCGACAGCGCAACTATTGGGGCCGACCCGTTTTACAATGCTTTTTTAAATTATGCTGAAAAACATGGGGAGTATAGATCTGTATGGGAATTTGAGGTTTAATTAGTTTAATATTTGCGCTAAAAAGACACCGGATTCTTGATGTATCAATTTCAGGTCACCCGCAATCAGCGTTTGAAATTGAAAGCTGATAAAATAACATATCCAATAAATTCAAGAACAAGCAACGCCTGCAAAATGGCTTTAACTATCCAGGCTATCAATGCAAATTTCCAATTTAATAACAGCATGATAAGAAAAAGAATAGGTTCTACCCAGCGTGCGCTACGAATCCATTTGGGAAGGATTTGCGGTCCTGCAGAAAAATTTTCATTTTTCTTGTCACGCAGTAGCCGGATATCATAGTTATTTATTGCTGCAATAAGATTATAAATGATTACAAATGCAATTAGTATTGCAGAATTAAAAGGGGTATTGAACCACGATATCATAGGACTGACTTTTTAAGTATTAAACTATATGTGGTGTCAAAATGTATAGGTATAAAATAATAACGCACGTGGAGAATTGATTATTGCAACTGATCCAAAATCCATTCTTACATTGCTGTAAAAATGCAATAATTGCGGCGATAATTGTTAAACAAGCAGTTTTAATAAAAAGAACAAGCTGCTTTTGATTAAAAATTCAAATGTTGCTGGATAGAATCTCATAAATGAGATAAGCTTTTTAAAAAGTCTTCTTTTCGACGAGAGGACACTTCAATTTCGCATCCGTCATTTAAGATTACAGAGCCACCTTTCCCTTTGTTATAGCTTTTTATATATGTGAGGTTAATGAGATGAGAATTATGCACCCGGAAGAACGAATGATCAGAAAGCATTTCTTCAAACTCCTTTAACGTTTTAGCAACTACTAATTTTTGTTTGTTATTTAAATAGATGGTGGTGTAATTAATATCACTTTGGCAACGCACAATATCAGCGATCTCTAAAAACTCGAACCCGTTTATCGTCGGCACAATTAATTTTTTGGGAGCGACATTGTTATGAAGTGTATTTTGAAGCAGTATATCAATTTTTTCTGCCATTAATTTTTTTGAAATCTCATTTCTTACTTTGAGAAGTGCCGCATTTAAATCATCTGTGTCGATAGGTTTTAACAGATAATCTATTGCGCTGAACTTGATTGCCTGCAAAGCAAATTTTTCGTACGCCGTTGTAAATATCACCGCAAAATTTATTTCCGGCAAAGCTCTTAAGAGATCAAAGCCCGTTTTATCTTTCATTTGAACATCCAGGAAGATAAGGCCTGGTTGTGTTAACAGGATTGATTTGATACCATCTTCAACGGAGCAGGCTGAACCAATTATTTCAAGCAGATTGCTATGCGGCAGCAATTGGCGGGTTAGCCTGTCGATACAATGTTGCTCGTCATCTATAATCAATGCTTTTATCATAAAATTAAAAGGCCAGTTCTTCCGGCAGTTTTACTTCTATTTTTGTACCCTCACTTAGGTTGGATAATGTAACAGCCGCATTAGATCTTTTCAGCTTGTTCAAAATATCAATTCTTTCGTTGGTAATTTTCATTCCCAAAGATTTTTTCGAAGTACCGATCGTTTCCTTTTCTGAATGGGCAGATTGCCGTATCCCAACACCATTATCTTCAACGACGCAATTGATCATGTTCCCTTCTTTCTTAATATGGATCCATATTTTGCCATTATCATTTTTCCCGGCTATTCCATGCCATATACTATTTTCCACAAATGGCTGTAAGATTAACGGAGGTATCAATGTATTGTCCGGGTCAATGTTATCATCAACCTTTATTTCGTAGCTGAATTTATTGTTCATCCGCATGTTTTCCAATTTCATGTACAATTCAAGGGTTTTTAAATCATCGGCAAGTGGTATTTCCTTATGCTCAGAGTTTTCCAAAATCATCCGCATCAGCTTTGCAAATTTGGTTGTATAATCAGTCGCTTTATCTATATCGTGCTTATCAATATAATCATTAATAGAGTTAAGTGAATTATAAATAAAATGGGGGTTCATCTGTGCACGAAGAGCTTTCATCTCGGTGTCGGCTACCTGCACATTAAATTCAGCTTCTTTCTTTTTTTCTATATTATCCTTTCTTCTCTTATAAATAATAATTCCTGCAATTGCAGCAAGAATTAAAATACCTCCAATAATAATAGATGCATTGCGTATTACTTTTTGCCTGTTTATTTCAGCGACAGCAAGAGCGTGTTGTTTATCATTCGTTGCCTTGGTCAATGCTTCCTTTTTATCAAAGTCATATTGCATTGCGAGCCGGGTAACCTCCGCCTTTTTATCTTCATTTACTGAACTATCACGCAGCATTACAGACTGCCTGTAATCTTTTAACGCCTCATTATATTTTTTTTGCTTTTCATGAATTTTGCTTAAAGTTTCCAGGGCATTTACCTGCCATGACAGATCATTTAATTCTTTTGCCAGTTGAAAAGATTGCCTGCTGTAATTTTCCGCATTTGCGAAATCGCCCTGGTTTAAAAACACTTCGCCGATGCCATTTAAAGCGCTGGCCTTTATATTTCGATAATCACTTTCGTCAGCTAAGAGGATAGATCTTTGGAAGTAAGCAAGCGCATCCGAATAACTTTTTTGCTTAAGAGATATCTCTCCAATATTATTCAGGACAGCGGTGCTTATTCTTTTATTCCCCGTTTCTTCTGCTATCGACAATGCCTTTTTAAAATAATCGAGTCCTAAGGTTAAATCATTTAATTCGGTATAGATATTTCCAATGTTAACCAGCGCTCCCATTTCATCATTTTTACTTTGGATGGCACGGGAAATGGCGAAATATTTTTCGTAGTAATCCAGTGCCTTTTTGTAGTTCTTTAAGTCAGCATAGATATTGGCAATGTTATTATAAATGGTCGCGTCGAAATATTTGTTGCCCAATTTTTCGCCCGCCTTTAATGCTTTCAAATAATAATCCATCGAATGAGTATAGTCCGACAAAATATAATACACGTAACCCTTTTGCCTGTAAGAAAGTGCTATGCCTTTTTGCCATTTAATTTTAAAAGTTGTTCGAAAAGCTTCATCTGTATAGATCATTGAAGAGTCAGGCTTGTCATAAATAATAGCAAACGCAAGGTTTAATAACGTTTTGACCCGGTTTGAGTCTTCTACCCTATCTCTATTGTCGATATTCCTGAGCGAATCAACATCTTTTGATTGTTGAGCAAAGCAGAGATTTGATATCAAACAACAAATAATGAAAAAAAAAGATTTGGGCATTAATTAGAATTTGGCAGATCAAACAGATCTTATGTGTATCTCAAATAACAATAAAAAGATAGCCATTCCTTTTGAATTTTCTCGTAAATCTTCGCGAAAAATAAATGGCGGGCAGCGAAAAATAAATGGTGCTTGATGCCAAATGCTATGCAGGCTAAGTTTACGTTGTAAAAAAATTGCATGAAAACGAAACGCATCACCTCGCAGCGAATTGGAATATTGATTGCCGCTGTGTTGGGTATCGCTTCTTCTTTTCTGCCGTGGGTAACATTTCCCACCATAAATAAATCCATGAATGGTTTTAACGGATCGGGCATTTTAGTTTTTTGTGTGTTTATAGGTATTCTGCTTATAAGTCTCCTTTATCACGAATTGCAATTAGAAGGAAAAACATTTTTGCTTTTCACCACATCCGCAGGAATTAGTGCATTGCTTTTCATAATAATTCAATTAATTGATGTTGCCTGTTTTACATCCTTGCTTACTAACTTAGAAACCAGGTACGACGTAGGCATATGGTTAAAAATGTCTGCCGCCTTCCTGGTTATAATACTCTCCATGGATTTTAAATTAAGGTCAAAGAAGCCTCGAAGAAAAATATCTCTCAAGCCCTTCGAAAATGGAATCTCTGTCCCTGCAACTTTTTCAAATAAGAAAAATATTTATCCGAGACTGTCACTGCAAGAAAAAAAAGATATCGGCCTTGAGAAACTTATTGCATTAAAACAAAGCGGATATATTACCGAAGAAGAATTTCTACAGCTAAAATCGAAACTGATTTTATCAGACTTCCTATTCGGACTGTTTAATTAAACACAGCACCTGCAATCCAACAGGGCTGCCAGAAAAGCACTTAAAAAAATTATTCCATATATCCTTTAGCTATCAATAAAAAAGCCAAGCAAATTCCAGGTATCTCAGGCCTTTAATTTTATAATAACAAAAATCAAAAATTATGAAAAAGACAGCAGTACTTTTTACATTCATTACCATCGTTTTGGCCGGAATGATCCAACCCGTTTATGCCAGGACCTGGCGGGTAAATAATAAATCAAATTACAATGGCTCTACGCTTTATGGAGAAAATTTCGGAGGATCAGCGGGTTACCCGGTATTTGCACAGATAGACCAGGCAGTTGCCTTTGCTATTGTAAATAACGGTGATACTATTCATGTGGAAGGGTCAAGTGTAATCTATAGCGCCAGTACAGTTACAAAACGCCTTGTTATTATTGGTGCAGGATATTTTCTTACGGAAAACCCAAAGACTGCGGAGAATGCCCTGGATACAAGACTTGCAAGGATATCCTTTAATGCAGGCTCTTCCAATTCACAATTGATCGGGTTCAATTTGGTAAGTGCCGGAAACAGTGCTGACCGGGATGTTTATATCAATGTAGATGGAATTACAGTGAAGCGTTGCCGAATTGAGGGCCAGGTTGTGTTTGGATTCCCATTAAACGATGAGTATATTTTAGAAAATTTCTTTTCTTCTATAGTGGGTGGAAGTGCTTTATCAAGTAACGGTAATTCTTTCTTTACTCCACCAACCAATATTGTTTTCAATAATAATATCTGCCAGAAAGCTTTGACGTGGGGAAGCCCATTAGCCAACCCGACAACTTTGTGGCCCATCCTGCAATGCAACAACAATGTATTTGATGGTCCAGATAATCTTGCGACTCCAAACCTGGCGTTTTCCGTTGCTGAGTTTAAGAATAATATTCTCATGCCGGTTAATGCCAATGTAAATATTGCTGCATCTCCCGGTGTAATATCTTATAATATAGGAACATTATCTACGCAATTTGGAACCGCCGATAATAATCTTGTGGTGCCTGCTATAACTTCCCTCTTTATCACATCAACGTCAACTGATGGTGCGTACCAGGTTGCTAATAGCTCCCCGGCGGATAATAGTGGCTCAGATGGAACAGACCGTGGTGCCTTCGGCGGTACAACTGTTACAAATCAATATACGCTATCGGGTCTTGCCGCTATTCCAGTCATATATTCTATTACGACCCCGGGTGCTACTTCTACCAATTTACCTGTTACGATCCAGGCAAGAACCATTAAATAATTAATCATGAAAAATTTACTAATACTCATTTGTAGTACAGGATTAAGCCTTGCAGCCCTGTCGCAAAATGTAGTTCAGGTTGAATATTTTATTGATACTGACCAGGGCTTTGGAAACAATAAATTGGCAAGCGTAAGTCCATCTTCTGACGTTACATTTTCACTTCCAATAGACTTTTCCGGCATTACACCAGGCTATCACAAATTGTACTTTAGAACTAAAGATAATAATGGAATATGGAGCCTGACCAGAAGGCGGAACGTCGAGGTACTTATTTCAGAAGCAAAAACAACCTTTGTGAAAGGTGAATATTTTTTTGATAACGACCCTGGTTTTGGTAATGGTTCTTCAATAGCAATCACAGATCTCACTGACTCAATAATACTTCAAAATTTTACAGCAGTAACATCCGCTTTATCCGAAGGCTACCACAAATTATATGGCCGTTTGTTAGATAATGAGGGGCACTGGGGCCTAACGTTCAGGCGTAATGTTGACATCTATAAAAGCAGCAATACTTCGGTTACCAATGCGGAATATTTCTTCGACTCGGATCTTGGAGTAGGTAATTGTACTTCGGTAGCACTGCTAAATCCTTCGTCAGATGGGTCGTTTACCATAAACATTCCGAGAAATCAAATTCCAATGGGTGCCGATTCTCTATTTGTGCGGGTTCAGGATGATACTGAAAACAGGTGGTCACTCACACAAATATTAAATAATATTTCAGGCACACTGCCGCTTACGCTACTGGATTTTTACGTGACAAAAAACGATAATACAGCAACGCTTACATGGCAGACAAGTAACGAAATAAATACTGCTTATTTCAATGTAGAGCGAAGTATAGATGGTAAAAATTTTACAACCATGGGGAAAGTAAGTGCCAGTGGCAACGGAAGTTTAAAGAGAGACTACTTATTTAATGATAACTTGTCTGCTCTTCACTCAGGTAAAATATTTTATCGGCTGCAAATGGTGGATAATGACGGAAAATTTACCCACAGTAAGATTGTCTATATTACTATTACTTCAGACGGTTTAAAATATTCAATTTATCCAAATCCTGCGCATAATTATTTTATCGTAAGAAATGACAACTATACAACTTTAGCTGATGCTAACATTATCGTAACAGACTTAGAAGGCCGCAAATTAATCAGCCAGAAATTCACAAAAAATGTGGAGCAAAAAATAAATATCACTTCGTTATCCAAAGGATTATATATGGTGAGTATAGGTGCGCCAGGCAATATGCAAACGAGGAAACTTCTCGTTGAGTAACACTTGACATAAACAGGCCTGCAACGTTAAGCCTGCAGGCTTGTTTTTCTGTTTGAAAAATAAATTAATTCTGAAATAACTTTCGGCCAATATTTTACGCCATATCTTCCTTTATAATCTTCAAACCTTTGGTCCATCGCACAATTTGTTTCAACATAGTTTCCGCTGCTTTCACCGATACTTCATTAGTTTCAAATTCATCCTGATCATTGATATTCTTCGTAAAGAATGGAAAGTTTACCGATTCTATAATCGGCACCATCTTGAAAGTCGCGAGATCATTCTTTAAACTATTCCAGGCTCTTGTGCCACCTGATACACCGCCGTAACTAACGACACCGGCTGCTTTATAACTCCATTCGTGGTATAAGTACTCCAAAGCATTTCTCAAGGGTGCCGGATAGTTGTAATCATATTCGGCTGTAACAAAAATAAATGCATCTGCTTCTTCAATCTTTGCACTCCACCATTTTGTGTGATCATGTTCGTACTTTTTTAATGAGGGATGATTAGCTTCATTCATCATGGGCAGGTTAATTTCACCCAGGTCTAAAACCTCTACATCGAGATTGCTGTTTTGCTTTGCAATGCCGGCGATCCATTTGGTTACGATTGGGCCTTTTCTTCCGGGGCGTATAGAAGAAGTAATTATTTTCAGTTTAAGCATATATTTTATTTGGTTTATTATTTTGATGACTATTTTTCATGTCATACATTTTTATTATGATCATTTAACACTGCAACATTGCCACCAGCATATGAGCAGTAGTTCTTATTACTATCGTACAAATATATTTTAATAGAAAATTTTCTATCAACAAATACCATAATTACTATAAAAAATGCCAGAACACTTTTCGACCTTTAATTAAGAATAACGAGAAATAGTTTTTTGTTTTTGATTAAGATCCCCAAAAAAGACTCCAGGTATTTGATTTTCCTATGAATATCTCAAAATTTTCAGGTTGCATAATCTTGTTTCCCGGTTATGCAACCTGTTTTTTTGTTTCTAAGTGCCGGGAAGATTAATCGTCCTTCGCCGTTGCAAACCTTGACACCAATTCATTTAGAGCATTTGCTCATCAACTTCTTCTCCACAATGTTTCTTAAAATTTCATGTAGCCGTATCAGGAGGAAACAGGAAGATGAAATTTATCATAACGATTATGATAAAATTCTGCTCCATTGCTTCCGGAATATGAAATCAGCATTATATATTTTTGACTTAGTTTCGCCCGCATATAAGAAACGGAATCTACCGTTTCCTGAAACAACTGAACATATAAATATTACAGATCTTACCCTATTTATTTAAGTGTTTCCCTGGTAAATATTTTGTAACCATTAAATTTCATTTACATGAGGGCCGTTTTTAATTTATTTGATTTTCAACAAAAGGTAGATTATAAAAACGAAATTTTATCGGGCCTCACTGTGGCGCTTGCCCTTATTCCTGAAGCGGTAGCATTCTCGTTAATAGCAGGTTTGTCCCCACTCACAGGCCTGTACGCTGCTTTCAGTATGGGCCTTATCACTTCAATATTCGGTGGTCGTCCAGGTATGATTTCCGGCGCGACAGGCGCAGTAGCGGTAGTAATTGTAAGCCTGGCAAAGTCTCATGGAATTGAATATATATTTGCGGCGGTGGTGCTATCGGGTATCATACAAATGGCAACCGGACTTTTTAAATTAGGAAAATTTATCCGGCTGGTTCCACATCCGGTGATGTTTGGATTCGTAAACGGGTTGGCCATCGTGATCTTTATGTCGCAACTTACCCAGTTTAAGATTGCCGGCGAGGATGGCGTACTGCATTGGATGGCGGGGCCAAAATTATTCATCATGCTTGGTTTTGTTTTTCTTACTATGCTTATAATATGGGGATTACCAAAGCTTACAAGAAAAATCCCTTCATCGCTAACCGCGATACTTGTAGTATCGGCAATAATCATAGGATTAAATATAAATACAAGAACCGTGGGCGATATTGCCTCGATACAAGGAGGGTTTCCTCCATTTCATATTCCTGAGATCCCGTTGTCTTTTGAAACAATAAAAATAATTTTTCCGTATGCGCTAATTATTGCCGGTGTTGGCCTTGTTGAAAGCCTCCTGACTCTTAACCTGATTGATGAAATTACAGGCACCAGGGGCAGGGGCAATAAGGAAGCTTTTGCACAGGGCGCGGCAAATTTTATCACAGGTTTATTTTCAGGTATGGGTGGCTGTGCTATGATTGGCCAAAGCTTAATAAACATCTCGTCCGGTGCAAGGGCAAGGCTATCGGGCATTGTTGCAGCAGTAATGCTATTGGTATTTATTATGTTCGGATCTTCTCTTATTTCGAAAGTGCCCATGGCAGCACTTACCGGCGTAATGATAATGGTTGCGATAGGTACATTCGAATGGGCGAGTTTCAAAATGATAGGCAAAATGCCCACTCACGATATTGTTGTTGGGATGCTCGTTGCGATTATTACGGTATTGCTCCATAACCTGGCGCTTGCCGTGCTAATAGGAGTAATAATGTCTGCCTTAGTATTTGCCTGGGAAAATGCAAAGCGTATCCGTGCGAGAAAATATGAGGATGAGAACGGCGCTAAACATTATGAAATTTTCGGGCCGCTATTTTTTGGGTCGGTAAGTGCTTTCAACGAAAAGTTTGATGTAGCAAGTGATCCCAAAGAAGTTATCATTGACTTCAGGGAGAGCCGGGTTGCAGACATGTCAGGTATTGAGGCGCTTAATAAACTTACTGACCGGTACAGGATCGCCGGGAAAACGTTACACCTGCGTCACTTAAGTGAAGATTGCCGGCAACTTCTTAAAAATGCAGACGACATTATTGACGTAAATATTATTGAAGATCCAAACTATAAAGTGGTCGTAGATAAATAGATGTCGCATAGTTTATTTCGCTTCGAACTAAATACTCAAGAAATCATAAATACTTATCAGGGTCTTTATTTTTCTCCTCTTCTGGTATTTTAAATGACCATAGGCCGTTACCTGCAATTAAGAAATAAATAAGCAGCAGCAACACTAAGATGGAAATAAGCAATTGGGAATATGGCTGCAGCATTTCGGGCGACGAGCTTACAAAGAAAATGGCTCCAATCAATATTGGAATCTGTATAGCGCATGCAAAACGGGTAAACAGGCCAAGTATCAAAAAAATTCCGCCAAGTATATGCGCAAATACAACGTACTGGCCGGCCAAAATGTAAGCAAAAGAACCAAACGATGTCCTGTTGGACATGAGGTTGATGAGCTTGCTCATGTTCAGCAGAAAATCTACGCCTTTATAACAGAGAAAAAGTCCTAAAGCAATTCGTATAATATCCATCCATTTTGGATGATG
>JBBSBD010000030.1:0-35726 GCA_038251675.1 Chitinophagales bacterium
AAAATAAACATGAGGCTTTCGTTGCGTCGCACCCTTGTACTGACGATTCTTTATTGAGCTTTCCCCACGACAAATGAAAGCGGTAAGCGGTGCGTGAGACACGCACCCCGGCGGCGGGTAAAAAATAATTATAAACAATAAGATAAAGCACTAATGAAAAAAACTGTTTCTTTAAAAAAAGTATGTTTCGTTGCAATCACTTTTTTGTGCTGTACCGCCGGCATAGCTCAGAAAGCAACAGACCAGAAAACAAATTATTCCATTATCCCAAAGCTTCCGCCACCGCCAAAGCCGGAGCCATTTAAGGTTACTACCATTCCGCTGCCAGACAGTGTTTTAGAAGCAGTCCTTGTAAACTATTTACCCGATGGAAAGCACCTAATCGTGGAAATTAATTTGGCGGGTAAAAAAAAGAGCGACCTCGCCGTGATGAAAGAAGACGGAAGCGATTTCAATTGTTTGACCTGTGATTTGAAAGAAGAAATTGGCGATGAAATGCCCGTGCCTCTGCCAGATGGTAAAAGAGTGTACACGCCACGTGGGGTATTAGAATGCAGCCCTTCTATAGT
Source organism: Chitinophagales bacterium (assembly GCA_038251675.1). Taxonomy (GTDB): domain Bacteria; phylum Bacteroidota; class Bacteroidia; order Chitinophagales; family Chitinophagaceae; genus Ginsengibacter. The sequence goes on from JBBSBD010000030.1 coordinate 570, forward strand.
TAACTGTAAAGAAGCCCGAATCCTTCCATTGGTTTATCCTGCTATTCCGCAAGCCACTATTGTCAGGCGAATAGCCACCAATATGTCACCCAATGGTGTACAGGTTGCCACAGGATTGGTAACTACAAGAGGATATATTGTTTTGGTAAGCGAGCTAACAAGGGTTTCGGATGATAAAGGGGACCGCTATGAATTGCAAAAAGGCAAGGTAGTAGCAAGCAGTCCGAATGAAGCTGATTTTTCTGCATTCAGACCTAAGATAGACGGTGCCGGAGAAGTGAAAAGTTTTGCTGACGGCGGCAAGTCGCTCATTAACCTTGCCCTCTTTGAAAGCAACAACTACGACCTGGCAAAGATTGACCTTACAAATGGCAACATAACTCGTTTAACGAAACATTTCAGCTATGATGAAGGTACCTACCCCTCACCAGATGGAAACTGGGTCATTTTTCAAAGCCACCGACACACCAACCGTATGGATGCTTTTGGTTTAATTCCCCGACCCCTTATTGCAGGGCTACCCCAGGCAGCAGGTGTTTCTTACCAAAGAAATGCAGAGTTTGAAGGCTATCCTAAAGCCACCCGCTTTTATGGACTCACTATGGTGGATAAATATGGAGATAGGGCAAGATTACCCGAAGAAGGCTATACAGGTATAAACCTGATGACTGACAAAGACGATGTTACGCTCTATAATCATTTGGGAAATTTCGCCTGGCACCCGTCCGGTACACATGGTATTTTTTGGGAACAAAAAGATCCCCGCACCGTAAAAGCCGGAGCATTAACAGGGCGGCTTCAAATGGTTCGGTTTACATCCAGGAAACCTACAAAACCGCTTGAAACCGTAATGCCAGATATGAAATGGGCAACCGACCTGAAAGATTTTAAATGGACTACCACAACCTATCCTGAACAGGGAATACTCAATGGGAAAGTTTCGGGTTATGCTGAAATCAGCACGTGGAAACCAGCACAGGGTTCATCAGATGAACCTCGGCGGGCCATTAAATACGTTGATTTTTCTGATGATGGTATTTATATTTTAAATGGCAATGAGTCATCTACGTTAAGAGCAGGAGGCTATGATAAGCCAGTATTATGGGACGCTGATATAAAAGTGAGCGGCAAACAGACCGGTTTTTTAAGAGCAACGGACGTAAAGTTTAGAATAACAAGTATGTCATCAGGTACTATACAGGCAGAACTTGGTAAACACAAAATTGAAGTTGATCTTTCCAAAGGGCTTCCTACAGGAGTACCGGGGGAACTTCGATAGGTTATTGTACGGATAAGCTTAGATGTGGCTGATATGTGCCTGTTGCAGTAGCAAACTAAAATGTAATACTATGTAATATAATGAAAGTTCAAAATAAAGTAATAGTAGCAACAGGCGGCGGAAGTGGATGCCTACTAGCAGCACAAGTTTGCGTTTCTACCACTTACCTATTTACTGCAAGTCATGTTGCCAGCAAATTTTCCCTCTCATCTCATTTGACGATAACGAAGTATATTTAATGATGTAAGCTCTCATGATTTGTTTAATAACAATTCATAAGAGCAGTAAAACTAATTGGGTTGCTTGCTTTAGAATTACATAGTTCTTAGATATGAGCATAACGGCTCATGACAGTTTAACTATGCATGTTCCATACTTTTATTTTTCAAACTTGTTATAATGAGAACAGTCTTTCCGGATCGAAAAAAATCAGCCTGCATAATTATATATAAACGTAAGAGGGAAATATGTTTTTGGAACGAAAAAGCAGAAGCTTCCTATCGATACCTGGTGGGTTAGTCGCGCAGTTGATTATCTATGCATGGATTTTGAATTGCACAAATCCAAAAATATTTAAACAGGCGGTGTATGACATCAAAAATATGTCGGTAAATTACTTTTAATTTTAGTGTTTCCTTTTTTTTAAAACAATCAACGAATGCAGGTATTATTGGGAGTCATCTTTCACTTCATCGGCGGCTTTGCTTCCGGCAGTTTTTATATTCCTTTTAAAAAAGTTAAGGGGTGGCACTGGGAAAATTATTGGATTGTCGGTGGCCTGTTTTCTTGGCTCATCGTGCCGCCACTAGCAGCATGGCTCACTATTCCGGGGTTTGCTGAAATCATCAGGGGAACAGAATTTTCTACACTTTGCTACACTTTTTTATTCGGCTTACTGTGGGGAATTGGAGGGTTGACCTACGGACTCGGTGTACGTTACCTTGGCGTGGCATTGGGCAGCAGTATCATACTGGGACTTTGCATGGTGTTTGGCTCGTTGATACCAGCCATATACTATGACTATTCTCCGGTAGCGGGTAAGGATACATTTAGCATGATGGCGGGTTCAAGTTGGGGATTAACTGTTTTAACCGGGTTGCTGATTTGTGTTGTGGGCATTATCATTTGCGGAAAGGCAGGGATGATGAAAGAGAAACAAATGGCTGGTGCTGTTACTGATCCGCATTGCCTCGACATAAAGACAGAGTATAAGTTTGGGCTAGGTATGTTGGTGTCAATTATATCCGGTGTCCTTAGCGCTTGTTTCAATTTTGGTTTGGAAGCAGGCCAGTCAATGGCTGTTGTTGCTAATGATGCATGGAAAGCCGCTAATCCCGGGCAAGGCGAATTTCTATTCCGTAACAATGTTATTTATGTTGTGCTGCTTTGGGGCGGCCTTACCACTAATTTTATCTGGTGTATGGTTCTAAATGCACGTAACAAAACATTTGGCGACTACACCGATAAAAAAACGCCATTGTTTAATAATTACTTGTTTGCTGCGTTGGCTGGCACTACCTGGTTCCTGCAGTTTTTCTTTTATGGAATGGGAGAAAGCAAACTGGGCAATGGCCCGAGCTCCTGGATACTGCACATGGCATTCATTATACTGGTGGCGAATATGTGGGGACTGGTGTTGAGAGAATGGAAAGGAGTCAATAAGAAAACCATCACTACTATTACAATAGGTATCATAATTATCATATTATCTGTTTTATTGGTAGGACGTGGAAATAATCTACATGAAAAATCAAATCAAGAAAAAACTACAACATATGTCAGTGGCAACAACAAAATTTAAACATGTAAGCTACTTGTGGGATGATGCAAAAGCAGCAGAACTTGGTGATGACCAGGTTGCTTTATTAGTATATCGTTCCAATTTATTAGGTGCTGATTTACGCTTAACAAACTATGGCGGCGGTAACACATCCTGCAAAGCAATGGCGAAAGATCCGCTTACCGGAAAAGAGGTTGAAGTAATGTGGGTGAAAGGCAGCGGCGGTGATTTAGGAACCATGAAACGCAGCGGCCTTGCGGCTCTATATGTTGACCGTTTGCGCAGCTTAAAAGATATTTATCGCGGCCTTGAATATGAAGATGAAATGGTAGAATTATTCAATCATTGTATTTATGATTTAAGTTCCAAAGCACCATCAATAGATACACCTTTACATGGATTTCTTCCATTCAAACACATTGACCATTTACATCCCGATGCAGCTATTGCTATTGCTGCCGCAAAAGATGGGGAGAAGATAACCAAAGAGTTATTCAACGGAACAATTGGTTGGGTTAAATGGCAAAAGCCGGGTTTTGAATTAGGGTTGATGTTGAAGCAATGCCTGAATGAAAATCCTGGTATTCGCGGCATCATGTTAGGCTCGCATGGTTTATTTACATGGGGTGGCACAGCTTACGAAAGTTACATAAACACGCTTGAAGTAATCGAACGTTGTGCGCAATATTTAGAAGATAATTATGGTAAGAAAGGCCCTGTGTTTGGCGGACAAAAAATTCAATCATTACCTAAAGAAGAACGTCTTAAAAAAGCAGCGGCATTAGCGCCAATACTTCGTGGCTTTTGTTCATCACATAAAAAGATGATTGGCCATTTTACTGATGATGAAAGAGTGTTGGAATACATTAACTCAAATGATTTGGAAAGATTGGCTCCAATGGGTACAAGTTGTCCTGATCATTTTTTACGCACAAAAATTTCTCCATTAGTTTTAAATCTTACAGCCGGTGAAGATGTAACAAATGTTGATGCTATCAGGCAAAAATTACAACCACAATTTGAAGACTATAGAAAGATGTATGCAGATTATTATGACACCTGCAAACATGATAACAGTCCGGCCATCCGTGATGCAAATCCTGTGGTGATACTTTATCCCGGTGTTGGTATGTTCACCTTTGCAAAAGATAAGCAAACAGCAAGAGTAGCATCAGAATTTTATATCAATGCTATCAATGTAATGAAAGGTGCAGAAGCAGTTTCAGAATATACTTCATTGCCAAGACAGGAAGCGTTCAACATTGAATATTGGTTGTTGGAAGAAGCCAAGCTGCAACGTATGCCGAAGCCAAAATCTTTAACCGGTCGCATTGCATTGATAACGGGAAGTGCCGGTGGTATTGGAAAAGCCATCGCCAAAAAGTTTGCAGAAGAAGGAGCGTGTGTTGTTCTTAATGATATTAATGAAGAACGTTTAAGTGGCGCTAAAGAAGAGTTTATAAAAACATTTGGTAAGGATGCAGTGTCATCAACAACATTAAATGTCACGGATGAAAACTCTGCGGCAAAAGCTTTTGATGATACCGTGCTTGCTTTTGGTGGTGTTGATATTGTGATAAACAATGCCGGCATCAGCATTTCAAAATCAATTGCAGATCAAACATTGGAAGAGTGGGACAGGCTTTATGATATTTTGGTGAAAGGACAGTTTATTGTGTCGAAGGCTGGTATTGCCATCATGCGCAAGCAAGGCTTTGGTGGTGATATTGTGAATATCGTTTCAAAAAATGCAGTGGTTGCCGGGCCCAACAATCCCGGTTATGGTTCTGCAAAAGCAGCGCAAGCACATCTTACAAGATTAATGGCCGCAGAATTAGGTGCAGATAAAATTCGTGTAAATACAGTGAATCCTGATGCGGTTATTGCAGACAGTAATATATGGGCCGGTGGTTGGGCTGAAGGCCGTGCAAAAGCTTATGGCATTACGGTTGAGGAGTTGCCCGCCTATTATGCAAAGCGCACCTTGCTCAACGAAACAATTTTGCCCGAAGATATTGCCAACGCCTGTTATGTTTTTGTTGGTGGATTGATGAATAAATCAACAGGCAATGCATTGAATGTAGATGGCGGAGTGGCAATGGGATTTTTGAGATAGCCCCTATCCCCGCCGCGGCGGGGTGAAAAGAAAGAGGATGCATCAGGTTGAAAAATTTGAATAAAAAGCTAAAATAATAATACTAATACTCCACCTCTCTCGATTTTTTTGGGAGGTTGGGGTGAGGTCTATATGAAAGGCATTGCTTCAAAAATGAAATTGCTCAAAGGCTATGAGGCCGAGTATAAAAAGCGCCATGATGAGATATGGCCAGAATTAAAAGTACTCCTGAAAGAAACCGGCATTACCGGTTATTCAATTTTCTTAGATGAAGAAACAAATGATTTGTTTGCCTGTTTTACAATTGAGGATGATAAGCAATTAAATGAATTACCGGCAAAAGAAGTCATGAAAAAATGGTGGGATTATATGAAAGATATTATGGAAGCAAATGCTGATAATTCACCTGTAAGCATTCCATTAAAAGAAGTTTTTTATTTAGAATGATTAAAAATTACGTCCCGCTAAGACACAAAGGCCACAAAGAATTTCTTAGTGCTCTTAGTGACTTTGTGGGATATAAACATAAAAATTTACCCCATGCAAATTGAAAAATATAAAATCGAAAAGCACAACGAATCATTATTAAAAAAACATAAACACAATTTTGATTTTGTTTCTTCAGAGATAAATAATATCGAAGATGCGTTGCAAAAATTAATCAACTTTCAAATAGCCATTCCTTCATGGGCTTTAGGAACCGGGGGTACACGCTTTGGAAGATTTCCGGGCGGTGGTGAACCACGAAATTTAGAAGAAAAGATTGAAGACATTGGTTTGCTTCATGCATTGAATAAATCAAGCGGTGCTATTTCATTGCACATTCCATGGGATATTCCGGAAAATGCTGCTAATATAAAAGCATTAGCTGCACAACATGATTTGAAGTTTGATGCAATGAATTCAAACACGTTCCAGGATCAACCTCATCAGCAATTAAGTTATAAGTTTGGTTCAATGCAACATGTAAATAAATCAATACGCAAGCAAGCAATTGAACACAATATTGAAGTAATAAAATATGGAAAGGAGCTTGGCTCAAATTCGCTCACTGTATGGCTTTCAGATGGCTCTTGTTTTCCCGGACAATTAAATTTCAGGAAGGCATTTCAAAACACATTGGAGAGTTTACAGGAAGTGTATGCAGCCTTGCCCAACGATTGGAAAATGTTTGTGGAATATAAAGCTTATGAACCTAATTTTTATTCAACAACAGTTGGCGATTGGGGTCAATCATTATTATACGTAAACAAATTAGGCCAAAAAGCATTCACGTTAGTTGATCTTGGTCATCATTTGCCCAATGCTAATATTGAGCAGATTGTTTCATTATTATTAATGGAAGGAAAACTTGGCGGCTTTCATTTCAACGATAGTAAATATGGTGATGATGATCTCACCGTTGGCAGTATAAAACCATATCAACTCTTTTTAATTTTTAATGAATTGATAGAAGGTATGGATGCAAAGGGAATGAATCATGCCAATGATTTAGGCTGGATGATTGATGCAAGCCATAATGTAAAAGATCCGTTGGAAGATCTGTTGCAATCTGTCGAAGCGATTATGGTAACTTATGCACAGGCTTTATTTGTTGATAGAAAAAAATTAGTTGAAGCACAAAACAATAACGATGTAGTAACTGCACAGGAAATATTGCAACATGCATTTCGTACGGATGCACGTGCATTAGTTGCAGAAGCAAGATTAAGAAGTGGTGCTGCTTTAAGTCCTTTACATTTTTATCGTTCAGAGAAAGTAAGAGAAAGTTTAATTAAAGAAAGAGGAAGTAAGACGGTTGCAACAGGATTGTGATAGTCAAAACTTTTAAACTTTTAAGCGGTATGATTAAAAATGAGGACACTCACAACTGACAATTGACCACTCACATGAACTCCATTCCCGTCATAGCGATCTTCGATATAGGTAAAACCAATAAGAAATTATTATTGTTTGATGAAGTATATAAATTGGTTTATGAAGAAAGCGCGCAGTTGGAGGAAACTAAAGATGAAGATGGTTTCCCCTGTGAAGATGTTGAAGCATTGACACAATGGATAAAAGATTCGCTTGACACAATAACAAAGGATGAAAGATTCAAAATAAAAGCCGTCAACTTCTCTGCATATGGCGCCAGTTTTGTTTACATCGATAAATCCTTACATGTAATACCTCCTTTATATAATTATCTAAAACCATTTTCTGCAGAGCTACAGGAAAAGTTTTATAATGCTTATGGTGGTGAAGAAAATTTTGCCAGGACAACTGCTTCACCTGTTTTAGGAAATCTTAATTCAGGGATGCAATTGTATCGTTTGAAATATGAGAAGCCGGAAATTTTTGCTAAAATAAAATATGCGTTACATCTTCCTCAATATGTAAGTTTTGTTTTAACCGGCAAACTAAATTCAGAGATCACAAGCATAGGTTGCCACACCAATTTGTGGGATTTTCAAAATGATCAGTATCATGCGTGGGTAGCAAAAGAGGGCATAACAGAAAAGCTGCCCGGTATTATAAACAGTGATGAAATAACAATAACTGTCAATGAATCAATTCCGGCAGGGATAGGATTGCACGATAGTTCCGCAGCGTTAATTCCTTATTTAATTTCATTCAGCGAACCATTTATACTTCTTTCAACAGGTACGTGGTGCATTACATTAAATCCTTTTAATAATTCGCCTTTGACTGAGAGTGAACTGCAACAGGATTGTTTATGTTTTTTGTCGTACAAAGGAAGTCCTGTAAAAGCATCGCGGCTCTTTGCAGGGTACGAGCATGAACAGCAGGTAAAAAAATTAGCGGAACATTTTGGAACATCTCCTGACTATTATAAAAATGTAAAATTTGATAGTAAATTTTTAAAAAGAAATTTGTTCAATGGTAGTGTTTCGGATCATACTGATAAGAGCTTACTTGCCCAATCTGAATTTGGTATGCGCAACCCAGATTCGTTCAAGAGTTATGAAGAAGCGTATCATCAATTAATTGAAGATATTATTGTACAACAATACCGGAGTACTAACTTGGTGGTAAAAGGAACAAATTGTAAAAGAATTTTTGTTGATGGCGGTTTTAGTAATAATCCAATTTATATGAACTTGTTGGCCCGGGCATTTCCTGAAATGGAAGTGTATGCAGCAACAGTTCCTCAAGCTTCTGCTTTGGGCGCAGCATTGATTATTCATCAGCATTGGAACAACAAGCCTCTGCCATCTGACATTATCGAACTAAAATACTATGCAACAGAGCAGGAAACATTTTAATAATAAGTGTATTTGTTTTTTCTGAAATCCAGCGTAGGAAAACAATGTAAAATGTTGATTCGTGATCATTTGTTAATTTAAGTACATGCAAATAAAATACAACCCAAAGTATCCTTCCATCGATGACCTTATAAAAAAAGCAAGGAAAAAGATTCCAAGGTTTGCTTTTGAATATTTAGATGGAGGTTGTAATGAAGACGTGAACCTTTTTAAAAATACTGCAGAGATAAGAGAGGTTGAATTGAAGCCATACTATCTAACCCCGCATGTTAGTTCGGATATGAAAACCGAATTATTTGGCCACGTGTATGATGCGCCTTTTGGGGTTGCGCCGGTTGGCTTGCAGGGATTGATGTGGCCCGCCGCTCCGGAGATACTTGCAAAAGCTGCTGCTCAACATAACATCCCTTTCATATTAAGCACTGTTACCACTTCCAGTATTGAAAGAGTGAGCGAATTAACGGAAGGCAAAGCCTGGTTTCAGTTGTATCATCCTGCAGAAGAGAAAGTAAGAGATAGTATTATTAAAAGAGCTGAAGCGGCTCAATGCCCTGTGTTGGTTATTCTTTGTGATGTGCCAACGTTCGGTTACCGTCCGCGTGATATAAGAAATGGATTGGCAATGCCACCCAGGATGACGCTAAGAAATATGTTACAGATTATCGGCAAGCCGGAGTGGGCTTTGAAAACTTTGTTTCATGGCCAGCCTGCTTTTGAAACAATGAAACCTTATATGCCTAAAGGATTAAACATGAAGCAACTTGGCCTGTTTATGAACAAGACATTTTCCGGCAGGTTGAATGAAGATAAAATTGCACCAATAAGAGATATGTGGAAAGGGAAATTGGTATTGAAAGGTGTAGCCACAGAAGAAGACACAGCGATGGCAATAAAATTGGGTTTAGATGGTATTATAGTTTCTAATCATGGTGGCAGGCAATTGGATGCCGGTCAATCATCAATAAAATCACTTGTTCCTATCGTCAAAAAATATAAAGGACAAATAAAAATAATGTTAGACAGCGGCCTCCGTTCCGGCCCTGATGTGGCCAGGGCTTTGGCTTCCGGAGCAGATTTTACTTTTATGGGAAGAACATTTATGTATGGAGTTTCCGCGTTGGGTAACGACGGCGGCAATCATACCATATCAATTTTAAAAACACAACTACAGCAAGTGATGGAACAGATATGTTGCAAGAAAGTGACCGATTTTCCGCAACACCTTATTTGAACTATTTGTTACAATCGTACTGAAATGATTACTTATGTAGAAATCATACGTCCGGCCTTCACAGAATTGATAGCGGTTGCATCAACTATTATTTTCATAAAATTTATATTTGACTGCACAAATTACCTGGCTATTTTTTTTGTTCCCTCCATTATAACGGGAAGGAAATTTCAAATCAGTTTCTTGTTGAAAATTTTAAATAGCTATCTTTTATTAAATAATATTTTCAAAAAGCGATTATGAAAATAAAAAGCTACGAATTATTCCAGGTGCCACCACGCTGGCTGTTTTTAAAAATTGAAACCGATGAGGGAATCACGGGTTGGGGTGAACCAATCATTGAGGGGAAAGCTGCTACTGTAAAAACGGCTGTGGAAGAATTGATGCAAAATCTCGTTGGGCAAAATCCCATGAATATTGAGGGGCATTGGAATAGCATGTATCGCGGCGGCTTTTACCGGGGAGGCCCCATTCTTATGAGTGCCATCTCCGGCATTGACCAGGCACTATGGGATATCAAAGGCAAATATTTTAATGCACCAATATATCAATTGATAGGAGGCAAGGCAAAAGATAAAATGAAAGTGTATTCGTGGATTGGCGGCGACAGGCCCGGCGATATCGGTAATGCTGCAAAGCAGGCGTTGGATAACGGATTTTCCGCAGTAAAAATGAATGCAACCGATGAAATGCAATACCTGGATACTTATCAAAAAATTGAAAGGGTCTTAGAAAGAGTTTCTGCGTTAAGAGAAGCCGTTGGTATGCAACTTGAAGTGGGTATTGATTTTCATGGCCGCCTTCACAAGCCCATGGCTAAGGTGTTAGCAAAGGAATTGGAGCAATTTCATCCTATGTTTATTGAGGAGCCTGTGCTTTCAGAAAATAATGAGGCGTTGAAAGAAATAGCGCAGCTTACCTCAATACCAATTGCGACTGGTGAAAGAATGTTTAGCCGCTGGCATTTTAAACAATTGTTGCAGGATGGTTATGTGGACATTATTCAGCCAGATCTTTCCCACGCTGGTGGCATCACTGAATGCAAGAAAATAATTTCAATGGCGGAGGCGTACGATGTTGCAGCAGCTCCCCATTGCCCGTTAGGCCCGATCGCTTTGGCGGCGTGCCTGCAAGTGGATGCAACTTGTCACAATGCTTTTATACAGGAGCAGAGCTTGGGAATTCACTATAATACCGGCAATGATTTGCTGGATTACCTGGAAGACAAATCTGTATTCAATTATGAAAAAGGTTATGTAAATATTCCGTCAAAACCAGGATTAGGAATTACTATTAATGAAGAGTATGTGAGAAAAATGGCTACTGAAGGACACAACTGGAAAAACCCATTGTGGTATCACGAAGATGGAAGCATTGCAGAATGGTAAACTCTTTGCTCTTACTTTTTATTAAAGCAAAAAGTAAAGTTTCATAGCCACTTTCTGTTAAGAAGTCATGGCCCCTCTCCTTCGGAGAAGGTTTGAGGTGAGGTCCCACTAAAAAAAATTAAATGAAGCCTGGTAAAATACGATATACCATTCTTGCTGCTGTTTTTGTGAATGTTGTTATTAATTATATGGACAGAAGTAATATTTCTGTTGCCGGTACATTAATAAGTAAAGAGCTTCATCTTAGTACGATCCAGATGGGTTATGTGTTCTCTGCATTTGGATGGACTTATGCAACGCTGCAAATTCCCGGAGGTATTCTTGCTGACAGGTATGGGATAAGAAAACTATATGCAATCACTCTAATTGCGTGGTCATTAGCCACCTTCGGTCTCGGACTTGTTACAGGGTTTATTTCTCTCATGTTCTTAAGGGTCCTGATTGGTGCATTTGAGGCGCCTTCTTACCCGATGAACAACCGTATAGTCACGAGTTGGTTTCCTGAAAAAGAAAGGGCATCGGCAATTGCCACGTATACTTCAGGACAGTTTATAGGTCTCGCATTTCTCACGCCCGTGCTTACATTTATTGAAGTGTATGCAGGTTGGCGCGGATTATTTTTTATTACCGGCGGTGTTGGCATTCTTTGGGGAATAGCATGGTATTTTTTTTATCGTTCGCCAATGCAGCATAAAAAAGTGAGCGTAGACGAACTCGATTACATAGAAAGTGGGGGAGGAGTATTTGACAGGAAAACAAAAGATGAAGGATATAAAAAATTTGCCTGGGAAAATCTTCGGATTGTACTTTCTCAAAAAAAGTTATGGGGTATTTATATAGGACAGTTTTGCCTGGGAGGAACATTGTTGTTTTTTCTTACGTGGTTTCCAAAATACCTTATTGAATTTAGAAAAATGGATTTTATCAAATCAGGTTTTTATGCGTCAGTGCCATTTATTGCTGCATTTGCAGGAGTATTAGTATCTGGTTTTTTTTCTGATTTTTTAGTACGGAAAAATGTTTCGCAAGGTATTGCGAGAAAAGCGCCGATAGTGATTGGCTTGTTCTTATCTATTTCTATTATTGGAGCAAATTACGTGAGCAACCCTAATTGGGTTATTTTCTTTATGTCACTTGCATTTTTTGGAAATGGCCTTGCTTCTATCACGTGGGTCTTTGTATCACTGCTTGCCCCAAAAGATCTGATAGGATTAACAGGAGGGACTTTCAATTTTATCGGTGGCCTCGCCGCAATTGTTGTTCCTGTCGCAATCGGCTACCTGGTAAATGGTGGTGACTTTTCACCCGCGCTAGTTTTCATTGGCTGCATGGCATTTATGGGCGCCATGAGTTATATATTTCTTGTGGGGAAAGTGGAACGGATAACTATCGACAGATAAGCAGGCCCGTTTACTATCTTTTATTTTGCGGATCATCATCCGCATTCACATATGTTACCCCCGAAGGCCCATAACCAGTGATCTCAACAACAACCCGTTCGGCTTTTGTCATGGCAAAATGATTTTGGTTTTCAACTTCTGAATAAACACTTCCAACAGGAAGCGTTTTTAATTGGGCTTCATCAAACTTATCGCCATATCCAAAATACCAGGTGCCTGAAACAACGGTGCCTATACGATCATCGGGATGAAGATGCGCCGGTATTTTTGTATTAGCTGCTACCTTCAATAAAATTGTATAAAGACCTTGCTTTGAAGGATCGCCATGAATAACTATTACCTGCACAGCACTTAGATTAGAAGATCCGGGTGCACTTGAGCCATTTGCTTTTGCAGCAATAATTTCCTGTTGCGTCATACGCAGTTGCCCATTATTATTTGTTTGTGCATTTGCTGATATGGCATTTAATGTAAGCCCGAGCAGGAAGCAAAATGAAAGCTTCGTGAAAGTAATTTTAGTAAAAGACTTAAAGGGATGCATACTATTTTTTTATTAATGATTGAAATAATGCTGTCTTACTTTTCAAAAAAATCTTCCAACCCTTTTAATGCCTGGTTGGTCTCTTCCTGCACGATCCAATGTCCTGCGCCTTCTATTTTTACTTCGGTAACATTATTGGCAACAAGCCTGCAATGGTCTCCGAAATAAGAAGCGGCAGAATACTCAGCTCCCATAGCAAGCAATGGCATTTCAAGTTTATGTTTCATAAATTCAATATTGTCTTTTGCATCCTGCGGGAATTCACCAAACCAATGAAAGGCGCCGGTAGTTGCCCCGGGAACGGAGTAGGCTCTTATAAATTCATCCGCTTCCTGTTTTGTAAATGCATTTTTTACATAGCCAACAATTGGCCAAAAATCACGGAGAAATATATCTGCCTTTCCTGCTACAAGTTCTCCCGAAATAGGTCTTGCAAAAAAACCGAACCACCAAAGTTTGTTATTTAAATCAGACCACACGGGCTCTATGCCCGGAATAAGTGCATCTAATAAGGCAACTTTTTTTACATCATTTCCAAATTGTGCTGCGTAAGCATAAGCAACCATTAATCCAATATCATGGCCAACGAGATTGATATTGCTGCAACCCAGTTTTTTCATGAGTTCATGCAGGTCTGCTGCCATTGTTTTTTTATCATAACCATCTTTCGGCTTACCTGATTCGCCAACGCCAGGCAAGTCAGGTGCTATTATGGTAAAGTGTTTTGAAAGCTCAGGCATAATTCTATTCCACATGAACCAGTTTTGCCCGAAGCCATGTATCAGTAATAATGGCTCGCCTTTACCGCCCATTACATAATGAATTTTAATGCCGTTTACTGTGGCATATTTATTTACAAAACCTGCAGGCGGCACCGCAGGCTTTATAGTTTGTGCCGATGCGTTTTGAAATGATAAAAAGATTACCATTATTGCTGTTGATAATAAACACTTCTTTTTCATTTTTATTTTGTTGAGAGTTAACGTGAGATTTTTTCTGAATAGATAACCTTATAATTTTTCAAGCCAGTCAAGTATGTAACCAGCATCTTCTTTCCAGGTTGGTTGTCCTAATACAAAATGATTACGTCCTTTAAATTCTTTATAATCAGTAATCGAATTGCTCTTCTTATATTTTTCATAATTGGAATAGTTGAGTGAAGCTGGAATGAAATTATCTGTACTGCCAGAGACAATCAACAATGGATCATGCGGTTTTTTGAAATCAACTTTTGCAGCCTTTGTTAAGCCGTCTCTCACTACTAATTTTGATTCAGGTATTGCAAAGTTGTAATAGGCTTCTGTTTGTTCATCGGTTTTCATTCCATTGGTGAAAGCATATTGCCATTGCCTGAAATTCATTAGAAAAGATTTCTTAGTTGAAGTAAAAAATCCCAACGGTCCCCAGCTTGCTTTAAAAAATGACCACTTGAAAGTAAATACACCTAAGGGCGGTACGGAATGTATAGCAACGCCAGCCACTGCTATATTTTGCTGCAAGAGAATTTGTATGATCAAGCCGCCAATAGAATGTCCGATCAATATGGGCTTCTCCGGCAATTGCTTTATAATATTTTCATAATAAGCAGTAACAGCAGCCAATCGTATTGAAGCAATGCCCGCATCAGGCTGGCGGTTCCTTAGTACTTCCGGCGATGCATCTTTGTGCGGCCATGAAGGCGCAATGGTTTTATAGCCTTTATTTTCAAAATAAATTTTCCATTCATCCCAGCAATTGTTGCCGACAAAAGCACCGGTGATAAAGACGATTGTTTTTGATTGAATTGTTTGCATGATCTTTCATTTTGGTAAGAAGATGCCAAACGGGATACCATTATTGCAAAAAGTTATTAATCAAAAGTTTAATAAAAGGTAGCCTGTTTTTGCAACTTAGTGTCGTTGTATTTCTTAGCTGGAACACGAAATAAAGTAGCACCCATTCGCCTAAATATTTAAATGAATAAACAACTATCTCTGCTGTTGAATGTTAAGTAAAATTGTAATTGTACTTTTTCAGGTAACTGATGTACTTTTTATTTTTAATCTCTCTTGAAGAAAGATAATATTATTTCCGGTGAATATTTTTTATGTTTTCAAAGTATCTTTAAAAGAAAAAATTACTGCCATAAACATGCAGTTCAGATAAATGTTTGGACGCTAATTATTTTAATTTTTTTTTCGGCCTTATCTGTAATGCCGGAAAATTTTAATCTTTCTTTTCAATGCCTGAAAAAATTCTGATAGTAGAAGATGAAATGATAGTGGCGACAGACCTGCGCCTGGTGCTGGAAAAGAATGGCTATGATGTTACAGGTATTGCACGTTCTTATGAGAAGGCCATTGAATTAATTTCTCAAAAAAAGCCGGATGTCGTCTTGCTGGATATCTTCTTAACTGGAACGCTTACCGGTATTGACATTGCAAAAAAGTTGCAGGAAGAAGGTATCGCTTTCATCTATGTTTCTGCAAATGCCAATGAGGAAGTTTTAGCAAAGGCAAAAACAACAGAACCTTACGGATTCATTGTAAAACCTTTTCGGGAAAAAGATCTTTTGGTGACGCTGGAGATTGCCCGCTACCGGCATGAGCACAGCATGGAAACAACGTACAGGAAAGAAGCTGAACTGCAAAAGCAGTTAGAAGATATTATCATTGATTCTACAAACTGGGAGCAAAAGCTTTTGAAGATAGCCATCATTTTGCAGCCATATATTCCTTTTGATTTACTGGCTGCAGGCTTTAACGATATGGGGCAAATATCTTTCAGCGGACATAGTTTTTTAAGAATAGGATTTAATGAATACCAATCAATTGGTTTTAAGGAATTAATAATGATAGCTGGCATATCAATGGATGAACTCATGGCAATAGCCTCTGCTGAAAAACCGGAAAGTACAATTGCGGTTTATAATGAAGTAAGTTTTAATAAAATATTACAACACTCGGCTTTGAAAAAATTGTTTGCCGATACTTTTCAAATGAAATCCAATTTGTCAATGCCGTTGCATCTCCCAGGGAAAAGGCCGTTTACTTTTTCATTTTTTAGCAGGAGGCCGGATGTTTTCCTGACACAGCACATTCATTTATTAAACCACCTTCAATATACTTTAACGCGGAGCATTGAAATTATGGTTGAGAATGAAAAGACCAGGCTTCCTGAGACTGCTGTGCCAAACGAGTTCGGGGAAACCGGCCGGCATGGCGATACATCTTGTTTCGATAGAATTATAGGGAAAAGCAATCTCCTGTTAAATGTTTTCGACCAGGTAACGCAAGTTGCGCCTATGGATACTTCTGTGTTGATACAGGGTGAAAGTGGCACTGGCAAAGAGCGAATCGCTGATTGTATTCATGAACTTTCCCCGCGAAAAAATAAACCGCTGGTAAAAATAAATTGTGCAACGCTTCCTTCCACATTGATAGAGTCAGAATTATTCGGTCATGAAAAAGGTTCTTTTACCGGGGCGATTGAAAGGAGGATTGGGAAATTTGAGCAGGCAGCAGGTGGAACAATTTTCCTGGATGAAATTGGTGAAATGCCATTGGATCTGCAGGTGAAATTATTGAGGGTATTGCAGGAAAAAGAAATCGAAAGAATTGGGGGACGGACTCCGATAAAAATTGACGTGCGCATCATCACCGCGACAAATCGTAATCTTGAGCGGGAAGTCGCAGAAGGAAGGTTCAGGCTTGATCTGTATTACCGGCTAAATGTTTTCCCGATAATACTTCCACCGTTGCGTGAGCGAAAAGAAGACATTCCTATACTTACTACTCACTTTGTAAACCAGTATAGCAAGAAAGCAGGTAAGAAAATTCTTGGCGTTTCAGAAAAAGTTGAAAAAAGCCTTGCGGGCTATAGCTGGCCGGGTAACATCAGGGAACTCGAACATTTAATTGAGAGGCATGTGCTTCTTGCAAAAGGAAATATTATTGAGGATATTTCATTGCCTGCGTTTCATCGCATTGATGTAACCGCTACTGCCGAAGAAAAACGCACCAAGAGCATTCATGAAAATGAAAGGGAATATATTTTGTCAATACTAAAAAAGTCAAGAGGAAAAATTTATGGGCCGGGAGGTGCTGCAGAATTGTTGAATATACCGCCGACTACTTTGAGCTCTAAAATGAAAAAACTTGGAATCAAAAGAGAATTTGTGGACTGAATTATCGTTCCGGGTTTTCTTGAAAACGTGGTATTACAATTCCGGATGCATGTTCAAAGCAACACCAATCCTGTTCCAACAATTGATTGTTATTACTGCCATAATTATTTGAGCCGTTTTTTCTTCCCCAAAAAGTTTTATCGCTTTATCATAAAGTTCATCGCTTAGCCCATGTCGATTTATCAAGGTAATTTCTTCCGTGATTGCAAGCAGCAGTTGCTCTTCTTCATTAAATACATTAGGCGCTTCCCTCCATACGCTCATTAGATAAATTCGTTGTTCTGTTTCTCCCAATTTACGGGCATCTCTTGCATGGCTGTTTACACAGTAGGCGCAGCCATTTATTTGGGAAGCTCTTATTTTAATCATTTCCCGTTGCAGTTTACCAATGCCGGATTTTAGAATGTATTTGTTCATCTCAAATAATAATTTGTAAGCTTCCGGCTGCACTGTCGCCATGTTGAATCTTGCTGACATATTTTTTTATTTTAAAGTTGACGGGAGATAAGAATTTTTTTTCTGGCTTACCACGAAGTTTGATAATATTTTTTACCAGGGCTTTATAATAAATTTGCAACACAAAATTAACTCCTCATTTCAACGCCCGGTATTTTTAATTGGTAGAGGATGCGAATTATGCAAAAACAAGTTTCCCTTTCTTAAATTCTGAAAAATTCATGCCCGTTGTATTTTTAAAAAACTTGCTGAAATGAGCCATATCACAGAATCCCAGGAAGTACGCGATCTCCTTCATGCAGTTACTGGAATAAGTTGCCTGCCGCTTTGCTTCCAGCACAATGCGTTGCCTTATGTGATGACCAGCGGAAAAGCCGGTTGTCTTCTTAATAATTTCATTGAGGTAGTTGGGCGTTACTGATAACATGGAGGCATAGTCGGCAACCATTTTTTGTTCCTTATAATTATTTTCAAGCAGTCCCATAAACTGCTGCACCATTTCCATATTTCTGGTAGGCTTTGTTGTTTCAAATTGACCTTCTAATTGCCTCGTGATATAGATCAATAAGATCTTGAAATATCTTCTCAATATCTCTACCCTGAATAAATTATTACCATCAAATTCGTTCATCATTCTTTCGGCAATATTTTTCATGTCAACAAGGTCATGCAGCACTGCTATGCTTTTTACAGTTGAAAATAGGTTGAATAAACTTGTGTGATAGCTGGAATTAGATTCCTGGTCTTCCATGCAAAGAAATGATTCAGCAAAAGAAATCACATAACCCTGGCATGCGTCGTTTAAGTTAAGCTGGTGAACCTGTTGTGGTTTTATGAAAAATAAAGAATTATCCTCAACAAGGTTTTTGTGAAGGTCAATATAATGAATGCCGCTTCCTTTGGTAATCCAAATGATTTTAAAATTATTGTTGCGTTGCGGTATATTAAAAAAACCTTCCCTGTTTTCATTTAACCAAGGCAAGGAATGAATTTCAAAGGGCAGGACATCGTTAATACTTTCTGAGGAATTTTTTGTTGCGAAGTTTTCTGTTGCTTTCATGACTTAAAGATTTTGGTGAAAGCTATCCCAATCATGTACCTGAAATTTATGTTATTAAAAAACAGCGACTTATGATTTTATAAATGCTATGCCAACCACGAAATTTCATGTTTTCACTATTTGACAATGGTTAATTTTCGTGTTTCCCAGAAAAATAATTTCCTGGCAAAATTTAGTTTAGTAGAACTATTATAGGAGAAGCCATCTTTATAAGCCAGCCTCGCCTGATGTAGAATCTATCTATTTTTGATGTATCAAAGCTGGGTGGTATTGTATTTTTTATCGGTATGCATTATCCTTTCATGCTTTGGCAATAACTTTAAAATGGCAAAGCTAATAGTTACTTTTAAAAAAATTAACCAGTCTAAAGCATAACATACTTTGCAGTATATGAAGGGTAAAAATGTCTTGATATTATTATTGTTTGTTGCGCAGGCCGCAGTACTTAAGGCCCAGCCTGCCGCTAATGACACACAAAGCGGGCTGCGCTCACAAATTCTAAATAGCAAGCCCGATACTTTGCGCATAAAGCTCATGTTGGCGCTGGGCGATACTTATCTTTCCAAAGACGGCCGTAATCAATACAACACTGACACTGCCTTTAAATTTTTTAGCGAGGCAATTAAGTTTTGTAAAATTCTGAATAATTCCACATGGCAGAATGAGGCATTGATACATCTTGGCAACTACTATTTTGAAGTGAATGACCTGCATAATGGAAAGGCTTCCTTTATGAAAGCAATTGTGAGCTATGGTAAAAGCGGCGACAAGTACAGCGAAGCGCAATGTTGGAATAAACTTGGCAAAGCCATGCCCGACAGTGATCTTAATAATATACCTTTTGAAATACAATGCTTTGATCATGCGCTTTCAATTTTTAAAGACTTGCAGTATAGCTTAGATGCTATTGATGCACAAAAAAATATAGCAGAATGTTACCTAAAGCAGGGAAAGCCCAACGAAGCTGAAAAGCAACTGCTGCAGATAATCGAACAGTATAAAGCCGCGGGCTACAAAGGCTTGCAGGACACGTACGATTTGCTGGCACAGATTAACGGTTCCAAAGCTGATTTGCACAAAGAGTTTTTGTATAGAATGGAGGCGGTGAAAAGTATGGAAGCAATGTCAGATGCGGCGCGGTCTGATTACTATTATGCCAGGCTTGCCCTTACTTATTCTGATATGAAGATGTACGAGGAAAGCAGTCAATGGATTTTAAAAGCAATAGGGGCCATAAAGAAGAAAGGTAAATATGAAGACCTGTACGGCGATGTCAGTTTACTTGTATTTGATTACATAATGCTCAACAGGCCCGCCGAAGCACTTAAATTTCTTGAAAAAATTTCCCGCGAAATACCTCCGGAAAACCTTGCGCAAAGAGTAGACCTTAATGAAGAGTTTGCGCATTGCTATGTTACCATGAAGCAATATGAAAAGGCAGAGCAGTACTATTTGGAGATGATGCGCCTTTACAATGTAACCAATTTTAATAAGGCTTTTTATAGCACGAATCAGCAAATGATTACGGACTTTATTTACTACAATCAAACAATAGCTAATTTTTATGTTCTTATTAAAAACTATAAGAAGGCTGGATTTTATTACGATAGAATACTGAGTTTGCCCAGGGGAAGTGTAAGGCCAGTCACGCTAAGCGAAATTCATCAAATGCAATTCAAAGTAGATTCTGCATCCGGCAATTTTGTTTCTGCCATTCAACATTTTGAATTGTATCAAAACCTGCACGATTCTTTATTTAATGCCACCAAAAACAAACAGATACAGGAACTGCAGATACAATATGAAACAGATAAAAAAGATAAAGATATTCGCCTCAAGCAACAGGATATTTCTTTGCTGACCAACAAAACCCAACTGCAGGATGTAAACCTAAAAAAGGCGGGCCTCACCAGGAATATTATTATTACATCGGCTGTTGTATTGCTATCACTTTTATTTATGGGATATAGATTTAAGCAAAGGCACAATGTAAAACTGCAACTGCAACAAGACGAAATAAATGAGCACAATCAACAACTGCAAGTTGTATCTGCAAAGCAGCAAAAATTAATAGCAGAAAAAGAATGGCTGGTAAAGGAGATCCATCATCGCGTAAAAAATAATTTACAAATTGTCATCAGCCTGCTGAATGTTCAATCCGGTTATTTGGATAATCCATCTGCGCTAAATGCCATACAGGAAAGCCGGGAGCGCATGGAGGCGATTGCATTAATTCATCAAAAACTTTATCAAACCGACTATGGCACGCTCATAAAAATGAAATCTTATGTCGGGGAAATGGTTGGTTACCTGCGAAATTTTGCAGACACGGGCAGGATACGTTTTCTTCTTGAGATAGATGATGTAAGCATGGATGTATCGCAGGCGGTACCTTTGGCGCTAATTCTAAATGAAGCCATAACCAATGCATTAAAATATGCTTTTCCCGGTGATAGCGATGGAACAATCACGATTATACTGAGCGGGTTAGAAAAAGAAAATATACTCCTGAAAGTGATGGATAACGGAAAGGGATTCCCGGATAATTTTGATTTTTCCGGCAACAAATCCCTGGGCATTCAGTTGATGAAATTATTTTCGGAACAACTGGAAGGGGAACTGCATTTTGAGAATAACGACGGCGCTCGAATTACGCTTGCCTTTAAAAGAAAATTACCTGTTGATACAATGTCCTTACAATCACTCGCGAATATGAACGATGAAAAGTCCATCTAAAATTAACCTGCTGTAATTTGTAAAATGATATCTAATACAAACTCCGGGCAACTGCTAAGAAAATATCTTGGTTAAATAATCTACTGATTGTTGCAAAATAAAAAAAGCTGTTCTAATAACGAACAGCTTTAGCGCCATAAAGTAATAATACCTCACGAATCAAACATTTACTTCACCATAAATTCTTTTGCATAACCCAACATGTTCTGTAAATGCAAACAGTGCCAGGTTTGCAACATGAAATATTTCCTTGGTGCTTAATATTTTTTCATCAACACCATCAATATAATTTTTGGCAAGGTCGCGCAAAAATTCATGGTTCGATAATTCAGCTGCCATAAATTCCTTATCAAAATCTTTTCCATCTAAGCCTTTTAATTTTGAAAGGAATGATTCCGCGTCTTTGCCTATGGGCGGGGCAGGTGTACCCAGGTCTTCCAATATATTAATTACGGTTGTGGCTTCCATCAACTCCCAGCCGGCAAATTGCTTTACATCTTCCTGGCTTGTTTTTTCGAGGGCTATTTCACAAGCCAGTTTTGAAAGTTGTGCCCTTGGCATTACACCATTGCGAAATTCTTTTTCTGTAACAGTTACTGTTGCAGATACATTTTGTGTGTTCATAATTTAAAATTTTAAAGATTAAATATTATAAATGGTTTATACAAAATTGCTTTGTGCGGGAGAAGAAATCAATAGACGGATTATAGGGATCGTTGCATATTTTATCGGGACAAGCATCTCTATATTCTCAAACAATTATGGCAATATTTTCTGCCCGATACTTAATAAAATCTTCGTTACTTCTGTTGGTTGCGTTAAGAAAGGGGAGTGGCCGGTGTTCAAAGAAAATATTTTTGTGATGTGCGCTGCATCTGCCATCTTATTTTGAAGATCGATACCGATGGCATGATCCATCAAAGTGTGAACATAATATTTATCAACTCCGCCGAAGTTGGCATCAGAAAGCGCAACCTTATTTATAAAAGGAATGGCTGGTTCTACGCGAAAATTATCCAGCACCAATTTTTTCACAGCATGGTTTCTATCCTGGCAAAATATCGAGGTTATGTTTTCATGTTTTACATCAAGCGTCAACTGATCGGCTGAAGGAATTAATGATTGGCCTAACTGTGACTGGGCATCCTGGCTGGCAAGATCAAGAAGTGATTGCCCATTGGCAGGCAGGAACGCTCCGATCTAGACAAGCTTATTGATTTTTCCGGGAATTTTTTCTGCAACGGCTGTCACCACACCACCACCCATGCTATGACCAACCAATATTACTTTTTGTTTGGTTGATAATATCGTGGCAATCACTTTGTCCCGATATACATCAATAGATACGTTTGCAGGTGAATTGAAATCATCGCCATGTGCAGGTAATTGAACCAATACTACTTTTTGACCGACACTTTCCAATTGCTCTTTTACGGATGTCCATACGTATGGCGCCTGCCATGCGCCGTGTACTAACACATAAATGTTGGATGCCGGCAAATGATCGTGTTTGCAACTTGTGAAACAAGCGAGGAGCGCCGCGATACACAACAGATGCATAAATTTCTTTTTCATAAAATAATTTTTAATTGTTTAAATTTTTTTATGTCAAAGTTGTTTCGATAAGCTTTCCGTAGCAATGTCTAAATGCATTATAATAATGTACAGAACATAGTTGCGTATTGCAAGCTGTAGATTGACGCCGGCCTGCATTATTGAATTTTCTGCAGAATCGGATTCTGTTTTATATAAAATTTAGAACCGTAAATGATAAAAGAAATTCGATGTTCCATCAATTGAATTGACGTTGCCAGCAAAATACTTTTATGCAACGAGCATGACGCAGCTTTACACGTGTTAAAAGCATAAACTGATGCAGGAGCATTTTTAAGATTATAAAATTGATTGCCTTGTCGGAATTTGTCGGCGGAACCATAACTTTTATGTAATGGTAAATAAATTAATTTGCGGAAAGCTTTGCAATGACTTTTACAACAATACTTGGCCTGCTGGCTGCTTTTTGTACCACAATTTCATTTTTGCCGCAGGCAATAAAAACAATTCAAACAAAAAATACAGCCGGCATTTCTCTTTCGATGTATGGGCTTTTTACATTTGGAACCTTTCTTTGGTTGTGTTACGGACTATTTAGCCACAACCTGCCAATCAGCATAGCCAACGGCATAACACTTCTATTTGCAATGATTATTCTTTTCTATAAAATAAAGTATAAATAGTGTAAAACTCTTTGGCCGAATTGCAAGCACCAAAATAATTTTTATCTATTTGTTCTTCTGACTGCCGTGGGTACTTCCAAATTCATCTGCTCTTTGGCGTGGCAAAAGATCGTTCCTTGTAAAAGATTCTTTTATATCTTAACAGCATAAATGGTATAAACTTTACGTTTATGCCATACAATTCTTACTATTTATTCTATGGCTTTAACCAAAACT
Source organism: Chitinophagales bacterium (assembly GCA_038251675.1). Taxonomy (GTDB): domain Bacteria; phylum Bacteroidota; class Bacteroidia; order Chitinophagales; family Chitinophagaceae; genus Ginsengibacter. The sequence goes on from JBBSBD010000030.1 coordinate 24,444, forward strand.
AATATGACTTCAGAAGCTTCTGTTTTTAAATTCGGTGAAGGGAAAATAAGTGGATACAGCTCCATTTTCCTTGGGCTATTATCCTTATTTGGCGTTGTTTGTTTCAAATACCCGGAATGGTTTACCACACCCGAGTTCAGGGAAGTTTACACAGGTGAATCTATGAAGACATTACTGACTTCTGTTATCATCGCTTCCTTCTTTTTTGCCGTATTAAGTTTTTTCCTGAGCCGTCAAAAAAAATTGGCCTGCATTGGCATATTGATATGCACAGCCTCTATTGTGCTTGGGGGGTTCAATGTAGAAGGGCGTTCTGTTGAAAAAACGGGTTGGCATCTCGGCCTCGACTGGCTGCTTCTCGACCTTTTACTAATGGCAGTAATATTTATACCTATTGAAATGGTAATGCCAAAAAAGAAAAATCAATCAAGGTTTCATGAAGAGTGGAAAACGGACCTTGTTTATTTTGTAATCAGCCACCTTTTTGTACAATTTTTCGGTGTGATTACCCAAAAACCGGCTACTTTATTTTTCGGATGGATGGGCCTTTCCGGTCTGCATACATGGGTGCAATCTCTGCCATATTTGGTTGAACTTTTATTTGCTTTTCTTGTTACAGATCTTTTCCAGTACTGGGCTCACCGTTTTTTTCATAGTCATCATTATTTATGGCGCTTTCACTCAGTGCATCATTCCACTAAAAACATGGACTGGCTTGCAGGCTCCCGTACTCACTTTGTAGATATTTTTGTTACCCGCTCCATGACGTTTATTCCCCTGTATGTTTTTGGTTTTTCTGAAATAACTTTCAACACCTATATCATTTTCATGGCCATTCATGCGGTGCTCATACACGCCAACACTCGTATCAATTTTGGTTTTTTAAAATACATTATTGCGACACCACAATATCATCATTGGCACCATTGTGAAGACCCAAAATATTATGGCAAAAATTTCGCTACCATCTTTCCTTTTATTGATAAAATCTTTGGCACTTATTATTTGCCTGGCAGCACATGGCCTGAAGGCACCGGCCTGCATGAAGCTAATTTCCCGAAAGGCTATGTAAAACAATTAGTATATCCTTTTACCAAAAGCCCTTTCGATAATAACCTGAATATGGAAGATAGAGCCACGAGATAATTATCAAGTATCACGACAAGACATTTACCGCCGGCCAATTCATCGCTCACATCTACTTCGCCGGCGTAATGATAATATTCCGGTAGTCAATAGTTCCATGATCGCCTTGCAGGTATATTGGTCCCGGTTCCCCTTCGTTACTATTGAGTGCGCCACCTGTAATACCCGGTATTTCCTGGTTGCAAATAATCTGCTTTCCATTAGCTATCACAGTAACCATTCTTCCCACAAGTGTAATGTCATACGATTGCCATTCGCCTGGAGATTTTGCAACCATTTCAGAAGGTGCTATAAAACCATAAATGGCGCCCATCAAATCTTTTAAAGGCTCCTGTCCTTTGTTGTCAGCAACCTGCACTTCATATCTTCCTCTCAGGTACACGCCGCTGTTGCTTTCTGCTGGATAGCGAAATTCAATATGCAATTTGAAATCATTGAAAGTTTTATTGGTAATAAGATTGGAGCCAGGTCTGGGGCTGCGCAAAAGTCCGCCTTCGGCTACCCATTGATTGGCACCTTCAGTATGCCATTCTGCAATATTTTTACCATCGAAAAGTATGATTGGCTTCCCCCACACCGGTACCGATTCCCGCCGCAGGGCCGGAGCTCTTACTCCTGTCCAATCATGAATCTTTCCATTGCTAAAGGTCATTTTTCCGCTTAGTTTGTCTCCCTCAAGTGTCCCCTCCACTACCAGGTCGTTGTCCTCAGGTTCCCATTGCGGTGGTATGGAAAAACTAAGTTTTTCATCGGTAAAATTTACTTTAGAAACAGGACGTGCACTTCCACCCGTGCCTACAAACTGGCCTACGAGCGTATGCAATCCTGAATGGCGAACTTCAAGCCATGATGGCGCTTTTTTACCATTTATATCAATGGTTATATCCCAGCGGCCTTCAATGGGAGAAGCGGGATTATTTTTAGAAACATTCACCTGGGCTTTTGCTGCCATTGTGATAGCTAATACCAAAAGGGCTAACATAAAGAGCTGACGATTCAAATTTTTCATATTTATAATTGATTTACTATTTAGGTTTTATTTTTTCAAATTACCAATAAAAAACTAAATCCAACAATTGGTATCGTAAGAATATTTCGAAAGAGCTTTAGGCAATACATAAAATCATTTTTTACAATATCTCTCTAAAATCATTTTTGAGTGAAGGCGACTTTTTATTATTGAGAAAATCTATGCATTTTAATTACCCGCATCTTTAAAATAAAACCTTACCTTTTCTTTTTTTATAAGTATGAAAGACTCTTCTCTGCAAAAAAGTATTTCGGATATTCTTGCAACCGCAGGCATAGCAATAAATGGTTCTGATCCGTGGGATCTGCAAGTACACAATGATGGCTTCTATAAACGGGTAATAAGTGAGGGGAGCTTAGGTTTGGGAGAATCATACATGGATGGATGGTGGGATTGTGACAAGCTGGATGAGTTCACCTTTCGCGTTATGCGGGCAGACTTATATAAAAAAGCCAACCTGGGTTTGAGGTCTTCAATCAATTTATTGGCGGCCAGGTTTTTTAACCTGCAGCGAAAAAATAAAGCGGCAGACAATGCCCAAAGACACTACGATATTGGCAATAAACTTTACCAGTTTATGCTGGATAAGCGAATGGCATATACTTGCGGCTATTGGAAAAATACCGACAACCTTGACCAGGCCCAGGAAAACAAACTGGATTTAATCTGCCGAAAAATAAACTTGAAGGAAGGCCAGCATGTTCTTGATATGGGCTGTGGTTGGGGCACGTTTGCAAAATTTGCCGCCGAAAGATATGGAGCAAGAGTAACAGGCGTCACAGTATCTCACAACCAGGTAGCCTTGGGCAATGAACTATGCAAAGGACTGCCAGTAGAGATTAGGTTGCAAGACTATCGCGATGTAAATGAGAAATTTGATCACGTGGTAGCCATCGGATTGGCAGAACATATTGGTTATAGAAACTATCGCACATTTATTCAAACAGCATCTCGTTGCCTGGATGATGATGGTTTGTTTTTGCTGCATACGATTGGGCAACCCTTATCCAAAACAGCACCCGATCCTTTTATAAATAAATATATTTTTCCGAATTGCCTGGTGCCTTCCACGAAACAACTCACCGCTGCAATGGAAGGTGTTTTCAAAGTAGAAGATCTCCATAATTTTGGAAGTTATTATGATCCCACCCTGGTTGCATGGTTCAATAATTTCGATAAGCACTGGTATGAACTTAAAGATGAGTATGGCGAAAGATTTTATAGAATGTGGAAGTATTACCTGCTTGCAAATGCTGGTGCTTTTCGGGCACGGCACAACCAGCTTTGGCAATTTGTGTTGTCAAAAAAGGGTGTGCCCGGGGGCTATGAAGCTGTGAGATAGGGTTTGTTTTTTTTTGAAAATTAATACATGGCCTTATTTACTTTTAGAATATTTCCTGCATGAATGATATTCCTACATACGATGCTATTATAGTTGGCGGAGGCCCGTCCGGAAGCACCTGCGCTTCGATCCTTGTCAAATCCGGGATAAAAACCTTGCTATTGGATAGGGCAGATTTTCCCCGCGTTAAGCTTTGTGGCGGCTGGCTCTCAGCTCCTATTTGGGATGTCCTGGGCATATCGCCTAATGATTACACTCCGCGATTATGGAAATTTAAGCATGTTCATATCCGCTTTCATGGAAAAAAGTACAGGCTAAAAGCAAGCGGGTATTTTGTGCGTCGTTACGAACTTGATAATTTTCTTTTAAAGCGCAGTAATGTGGAGACGATGGAAGGATATAACGTTCGCCAGGTAGAAAAAGATAACGAGGGCTACTGGGTAATTAATAGTGAATACCGCGCTAAGTATCTTATCGGTGCAGGTGGTACGCATTGCCCTGTGGCCCGGGCATTGTTCCCGAAACAGGAGAACATGCAATGCGGCACACAGGAGAAAGAATTCCAGGGAGATGCTGAAGAAATAGCGGCTACCCGCGCAGGTGATGACGGCGAGCCGGAGATATTGTTGCATAACGACATGAAAGGATATTCATGGAATGTCCCCAAAGGCGATTGGTTAAATATCGGCTCAGGTACTTTAGTGGCAAGGGATGTGCTTCCGGCGTGGACTAAAGCCAGGAATTTTTTTGAGAGTAACGGCACAATCCCGGTTTCAGCACGGCAGATACTAGAGAAGATGAAGGGCCATGGTTATGTATTTTTTAATACAGATCATCTTGAATCCTGCCAGGCAGATAACGCTTTCATAATAGGAGATGCACTCGGCCTTGCACAGCCAATGACCGGCGAGGGTATCTTGGCGTCGGTTCTTTCCGGTAAGCTTTGTGCTACCGCTATAGCAGAAGGGGCGCCGGAAACTTATAAAGAGCGTTTGCAAAGTCACCCGATTATCGAAGACTATAAGGCGATGCATGCGATACAAATCGGCTCGAAAAAATTTTTAAAGACAAAAGAGATTGATCGTAACCGCAAGTCGTGGCTACGCGACAAGATCGTTGTAAAAGTTTTTGCAAGGATGTTTTCGGGAAAGCCAATCCCGGGAAGCCGTTTTATCGCTAAAATGATTAATTAACAAGAAGCAAAAAAGCGAGCGAAGGCAAATAAAAGAAGGATAACTTACCCGACATACAGATTCCGGAATTACATTTAGCGACTATATTTCATGAAGGGTAATTCATTCTCTGAAGGAAAGGTTGAAAGCGTTCATCAGTTCTTATGTAATCAAGAAATGGCCAGCTACTCATGCTAATAAGTAAACCTACCCTTTGCTCGAATGCTTCTTCCAGGAATGCGAATGACTGATCATAATTCCTGGAATAATAAGCAGCGACCGACAACGATACCCCGGAAATAAATTCCGTTTTTGACCTTACAATCAATTCATCTAAAATTTTTTGAGCTTCTGCTGCGTTATCAATCACACCGTAAAGCCAACCCAACAAGTGCAATGCGTATTGATGCCTCCCGGAAATTGTTAGGCCCTGTTTAATAGCTTCTATAGCCTCCTCATTTCTTCCCAACCTGTGCAGTGCCATACACATAGCACAATAACCCAGAAATGAATTATCATCGAGCTCCACGGCCGTTTGGCTCGATGCAAGGGCTTCCTGAAGTTTCCCGCAGCATAGATAAGCTGATGATAATGTACTATGCGAATGGGACATCATTGGTTCAAGTTCAATAGCCTTAGAAGCTTGTTTTATAGCCAATAAGTGATCACTTGTTACCCAACTCAGGTAGTTACTGTACCAATAGTGCAAAGCAGTATAATTAGGATTAATAGCTATGGCTTTATTAAAAAGTACTTTTGATTCAGCCCAATCCCAGTCGTAAAAAGTAGCAATATAAGCTAACGCTGAATAGGGCTCAACACGTGCAGGATTTAGCTGTATCGCTTTTTCAGCGGCCTGTCTTGCCAGCGGAATCACCTTGTGGGGCGGCATACCTGAATAGAAAGCTATCAATGTGTATGCATCGGCTATCCCTGCATGCGCTAAAAAGAATTCCGGATCAAGTTGGGCAGCTTGCTGAAAATATTCGAGGGCTTTTTGTAACCCGGGGCCACGGCGGTTCCAATAAAACCGGCCTTTTAAATAAAGGTCATAAGCTTCTTTATTTTCAGTAGGATTGTTTGTTATTGCCGCGATTTCATCGTCGAGTAAAGTGATTTTTAATTTTTCAGTAACTGATAACGCGATCTCGTCCTGTATAGCAAAAATATCTTCGATCTCACGATCATATCTTTCACTCCACAAATGAAAACCGTCTGCCGTATTGATTAATTGTACAGTTACCCTTAAAAGGTTTTTATATTTACGAACGCTTCCCTCAAGCACTGTGCTTACACCGAGTTTTCTCCCTAACTCCCTTAAGTCGGTATTGGTACCCTTAAATTGAAAAGATGAAGTGCGGCCGGCAACTTTTAAATTTTTTAAATGGGATAGTGAATTAAGTATTTCTTCTGAAATTCCGTCACTAAAATATTCCTGCTCGGGATCGTTGCTCATATTTACAAAAGGTAATACTGCAATGCTTTTTTCAGGGATCGAAGATTCCGGAGGACTGACTTTTTTCTCACCTGTTTTTCCTTTCAAAGAATCACGAACGGGCTTTATCAATCCTTCATGATCCAGTGCAAATACTTCCACTTCCCGTTCTATATTTTTAAGATTATAAACTCCCATTGAAAGTGTTTGAAATGCCGGGTGGTTGCGAATTTCATCATTCACCCTGTCTGAAATTAATACGCTGCCAACAACTCCCAGCGATTCAATACGTGATGCAAGATTAACTCCGTCGCCGAATATATTCCCGTCGTTAATGACAATATCACCTATGTGCAACCCAATACGTACCGGAACATGTGGTGATTGTTGAAAAACCTTTTGAATGCTTATTGCGCATTCTACTGCTTCCACCGCGCTGGCAAAAGTACTGAGGGTACCATCGCCATAATAGTGAATAATATTGCCGTTAAAAGTATCGTGTTCTGTTTCTAAGATTTTACGATGACGATCTTTTAGCATTATTGCTTTGGCTTCATCCTGCTGCATAATTGCAGAATACCCTTCAATATCAGTAAACATTATAGCAAGTAATTGCCTTGACTGAGACATGGAGAAGTCACTTTGAATAGTAAATTACGCAAACTTTTAGATTTCTTGGGGGCTTTACAAACTAAAGGATCCAAAATTCAAATTAATTATTGGAACTTAAAGAAATTGGGATGGCAAGACTTTTTATCTAATTTCTTTCGTCTGATTTCTATTTCTTTTTTTATCTTGAAATATATTGATGAAAAATTGGATGTTACTATTTTCAAATTGTAAAGTAAAAGAATTGACTTGCAGATTAGGAATTCCTTCATAAAAATATTTATGTAAACTTTTAATATGAATCGAGACTTATTATTTAATACTTATTAGAAAAAAAATTTTCCATGAAAAAAATTATTCTGCTGTTGTTTCTTTTTCCGGTCATTGATTGTTTTGCACAAAACAAACAAGGCTTCGACGGATTAAATATGAACCTGGGCAATCTCTTTATGCTCTCTGATGCAAAAACCCGTTCCATAAGCCCTGAAAATTACAAAGGGGAACCAGGTAAAGGTGGAATAGCAACATTGGAAAATGGATCCGCAAGATCTGCAGCAAGAGACCTGGGGCAAGGCTGGAAAGTAAATCCATTTGTTGTTATAGAGCCCGGCCAAACCTTCACGGTAGCTGATATCGCAGGCCCTGGCGCCATTCAACATATATGGATGACGCCAACAGGTAACTGGCGATTTTCAATTTTACGTTTTTATTGGGATGACGAAACGGAACCGTCTGTAGAAGTGCCCGTAGGAGATTTTTTTGGAATGGGCTGGGGCGAATATGCGGCGTTAAATTCACTTCCTGTCGCCGTAAATCCAGGCAGCGCTTTTAATTGTTACTGGGCTATGCCTTTCAGAAAAAAATGTAAGATCACTTTGCAAAATATCAACACAGAGAAAATGGTATTATATTACCAGGTGGATTATACGCTCACAAATGTGCCGGCAGATGCGGGATATTTTCACGCCCAGTTTAGAAGAAGCAATCCTACTGAGGGAGGTCTCCATACATTAGTTGATGGCATAAAAGGGAAGGGGCAGTATGTAGGGACTTACCTCGCCTGGGGCTTAAGTAATAATGGCTGGTGGGGCGAAGGCGAGATAAAATTTTATATGGATGGGGATTCAAAATTTCCCACAATAAATGGAACCGGTACTGAAGACTACTTCTGCGGGTCTTATAATTTTGAAAATCAAAAGACACACCAATACCAACCATTTTCCACCGCATATTCCGGGTTGCACCAGGTGATACAACCGGATGGATTGTATAAGTCAACACATCGATTTGGTTTATACAGATGGCATATTATGGATCCTATCCGTTTTGAAAAAGATTTGAAGGTAACTATACAGGATCTTGGCTGGCGACACGATGGACGATATCTTCAGCAACAATCTGATATCAGTTCGGTTGTGTATTGGTACCAGGCTGAGCCTCATTCACCGTTTCCTAAACTGCCGTCGAAGGATTATCTCGAAGTAAATTAATTACGAAGGTTAATATAATATTTCCTGGCACTTTTATAAACCGGAATAATAATCATAACCTCTTTCATACCAATAATCGGCGGGACGATCATTGCTGAAAGTAATTGTATTGATACGCTTGAGATGCTTAATACCATATTTCACGGGAATGATTAAACGCAGTGGATAGCCCTGGTTCATTGGAAGCGGCTTGCCGTTCATTTCATAGCAAAGTATCGTTTGCGGATGCATGAGGCTTGGCATATCAATGCCTACATAATATTTTTTATCAGGAGTTATGAGGCTCGCGTATTTCAATTGAGTGTCGGCATCAAGATGATATTTTGAAGCGAAATCACTAAACTTAACTCCTGCCCAATGTGTAACCTGGCTCCAGCCTTCGATACATTTAAAATCAAAAATAATATCGGTTTTGGGCAGCGATTTTATTTCATCTAATGTTACAAAGAAAGTATCACCAGGGTTTCTAACAACCTGTAATTTCCAGGAAGCTGCGTCAAAATCATTACCCATTCCTACGTTACCGTTTAGACGTACCCGCGGCGCTGCTTCATTAAGAGCATAGGTCTTAGCAAGATGGCCATCACTTAAAAAATTTGAAAAAAAAGTTTGATTGTAATCTAAAACGGTCCGTAAAGGCTTTAGTGCACCCGCTTCCTTAGGCTGCTTGTATAACCAATTCCAGGAATAAAATGCCGAAACGAAAAACAGGATAAATACGATAAAAGAAACGATTGTTTTATTTCTTAATTTTTTTTCAGAAATAAGAATTTCCTTTTTATAATTCATTTGTCTTGTTTTGTTGCGGCGGGTTATCCTGCTTCAAGGTTTTGTCTGATGTTACGCCTTTATCTTTGTCAATTTCAGTATCGGGCATTTCTGTTGAATGTTCAGCCTCTTCTATTACAGCCTCATTTTTAATTTTATCTTCTTCCCCAATTATTTGTTGAACCACGGGAATGTTTTTAACAGGTGCTTCTGTTATTTTTACCGGCATATTATTACTCATTGCCAGTTGTAAATTGTCTCTGGGTAATACATCAAGCCCGGTAATCATGCTTCTAAAATTATTCCAGCCGGCAAGTACGACCTGTACGATGTGAACGACAAAAAACAATGTGAACAATATTGTAAGAATGAAATGTTCGGCACGTGCCCACTCATATCCCCCAAGTGCTGCTACCAATAAATGAAACTGAACCGGCTTATAAATGGCCAGCCCGGTAAGAAGGGAACCTATTCCCATAAAAATTACACCGGTATAAGCAATCCTTTGTGCGGCATTGTATTTCTTTTGCGGTGGCGCCGATTTCCTGATGTGTAAGTCATGTAACACGACAAGCCACGATTCCTTTAGTGATTTTTTATTTGGAAAGATCAGCCGCCATTCGCCAGAAAAAAATAAATACAAAACATAAATAAAACCATTGATGGCAAAGATCCACATAAACACAAAATGCAGGCTCATTCCTTCAGCCAGCCTGAATGGTATATGGAGTGCTGAATAAAATGATTTTGGAAAAAATTTCAAAATGGTTGTGTTACCCCAACCCAGGCGGTAAACGTCACTTGCCCAGTAAATCAACATGCCGCTCCATATCATAACGGCCAGCACCGGAAAATTGATCCAGTGAAACCATCTTATGGCAAGAGGATGTTTTTTTAGTACTTTTTTCATGCTTCCAAAGTGAAAATTGTTTTGGTCTTTAATTCAGGATAAAGCTATTTACTTAATTCGGCAAAACCATAGAGGTGATTATATTTTTCACAGTGTATCAGCGCATATTTATAAAGAGAAAAGTCAGGCTTACCGGGAATATCATAAAGCTGGTTGCCATTAGTAGATTGCAGGTCGCCAAGTTTTATAAAGTTCTCAGGAAATTTTTCCTGCGAAATATAAACCTTGAGATCCGGGCCGTTAGTAGTTACAAAATTTTCTAATGCCAGTATGTATTTTCCTTCTTTAACATAAACTTTTGCCTGCCCGCTTACAGTACCCGAGGGGCCGCTTGAAAATGTGCCGCCATATTCTAGCATGGCTGTAGTATCCGAGGGGCTTATTACCTGGTCGAGCGTTTCGGTAGAAGCCTTTTTGCAGGACGAGAAAAATGCAGTTGTAATGATTGCAAAAATCAAGATCATGTTTCTCATAAGAATTAATTAGTTGTGCGCATGCACGCTATTGAATTATTATTTTTTAGTAAACGTGAGCGAAGCTGAGTTTATGCAGTATCGCAAGCCGGTTGGGTTCGGGCCATCAGAAAAGACATGGCCTAAATGTGCACCACAGCGACTGCAATGAACTTCAGTGCGGGTCATTCCAAAGCTATTGTCGATGGTTTCACCAACGTTTTTTGTTTTTATAGGTTTATAAAAACTCGGCCATCCCGTGCCGCTTTCAAATTTTGTATCTGAGGTAAAAACTTCCTGGCCACAGTCTACGCATTTATAAATTCCACTCTCGTGGTTGTCCCAATATTTTCCGCTGAATGCCATTTCCGTTCCCTCTTTACGTGTAACATTAAATTGCTCGGGAGTAAGTTGTTTTCTCCATTCGGCATCAGTCTTCATTACTTCGTATTTCTCCTGGTTTTTTTGGGCACAGCTAAATAAAGTAAACAATACAGGAACCAATAATGTTATAATATTTTTCATCTTACAATAATCGCCTTTGGGTTTATAAGTAACTTTGATATTTATATACGTATTATTGATGGAAATAGTTGCACAAAATTAGCCGGTATTTATAGACATAAAATAGCAATATGGGCGTATGGAAACAAATAGCTGAATATCTATGGTTAAAAAAGAAAGACCCTAATACACCACGCACACAGTTTACTAGGTATATGCATGGTATCAACAGGCTTTCAATTTTTCTTTTTTTGCTTGCCCTTATTATAATAGTGATAAAATTGATGAGAAGTTAGAAAGATCAATTTCGTTTACACAGTGTGGACTTATACACTTTCATAAACAATCTTTGCAGCATTTGCTGAGGCATTTCCACCTTCGGAAAGCTGCTTCTTTAGCAGGTAATATTCGAATTGAATTTTTTC